>DKNB01000080.1:1281-51807 GCA_002470125.1 Gallionellales bacterium UBA7399
ATGGGTGGCATGATGTAATTGCTGCGACCAGGCTGCTGCTTGATCTAACGGACCCCACCTTGAGTGGGGTCCGTTTTTTGTGCTATCAATACTGTCGCTCACTTGGGGTTTATGTCATTCAGAGGTTTATTAAATTACCTTTTGTCGTTATAATGCGAGCCTTCATGTAGGCCTGGTAGCTCAGTTGGTAGAGCAGTGGATTGAAGATCCTCGTGTCGGTGGTTCGATTCCGCCCCGGGCCACCAACAAGTGATATCGAGCCCCCTGCCTGTCAGGGGGCTCTTCTTTTTGGATTTCACCACCGTATTTAGTGTGCACCCCCCATCGTTTGTACGACATTTAGTGGTTTATTCCTTATCAAAATAGTTGACTTTATGGGAGATAGCTGTTCTTATGCGCCATCTTAGAAGCATCAATCTTCTGGGATTGCATGTTGATGCTTGGCATGTACCTGTATGTAAAGAAGTTTTAAATAACCTAGAAAGGAAATTTAATGAGTGGAATTTCAACAGTAAAGACTTGGATAGGCGCGCTTACAGACATCAGCCTGATGTTGGTAGCTTTGGCAATTGTTGCGTCCGTTCTGGTTGGTAGCTCGTTGCCATTTTTTGGCGGTGTGATTGCAAACCTGGTGGAGCTGGTTAAGGGCCTGGGCAGCAATGGATTGGTTGGCTTGATTGTTCTTGGAATAGTCTTGTGGCTTTTCTCTCACCGTTCAGCTTCTTAATTAGATCGTAACCAATGAGGACTGGAATAATTCAGTCCTTATAAAGGAGCATCATGATCGATCAAGCTATCAAAACAGGCTGGCGAATTGTTGAAGTACTTTTTATTCTAATTTTGATTTGCCTGGGCCTGGGTATTGTTTTGGGGCCAACAGGCGGAGGAGCTTTTATATCTTCTGTGGTCAGCAACACAGAATCTTTTTTGCGAAGCATCCCACCAGGGATATTCTTGGGAATCTTTATAGTCGTCGGACTGTACTGGACAATTAAGAAGAAGCCCTAGGGCAATCAAATTCAGAAGTGGGACGCAAGTCCCTCAGGTTGGCTCGATTCCATTCCGAGTCATCAAGCAGCAACAAAGCCCCCGCTTGTCGGGGGCTTTGTTTTGGCCCCTGTGGGTGGTCATGAGGGTCACGTCACTCTGGCCTGCAGCCACTGCAGCAGCTTTTGTACTGGCGTGGGGATGGCGGCGTGTAGCGCAGCATCGATGTCAAGCCACGCCACCGAGCTTCCCTGAGCCCCGTTTGATTTTATGGATTTTTGTGCTTGTGCCGCGCGCAGTATGACCGGCGTGATGTGCAACCTAAAGTGGGTGAAGGTGTGTGTGAACGTGGGCAGCGACAGCTCGTGGGTGGCCACAACGTTTAGATGTCCGAGACAGTGGGCGACCAGATTTCCGACCTCACCCGGCAGCAGCGAATCGATCTGTGGGGGACACCACAGGCCACCCCATATACCACCCCCGTGACGCCTCTCCAGCAAGATCTTGGATCCATTGAGTAGCAAAACGAAGGTAGCGTGCCTCTCCGGTAAGGTCTTCCGTGGGCGCGGTGTTGGGAGTCGCGCAACCCACTGGTTCTGGTGAGCTACACAGCTTGCTTGTAGTGGACAGGCCGGGCACTGTGGCCTGCTGCGCTTGCAGACCAGGGCACCCAGGTCTATCAGGCCCTGCGTGTAGATTGCGACACGGTGCCTGGGTAGCAACTCTTCTGCCATCTCCCAGAGCAGGTCCTCAACTTTTTTGTCACCGGTGTGACCCTCGATAGCGTAGTGGCGTGCCAGCACTCGCTTAACATTGCCATCGAGAATCGCGCGCCGCTCGTGGAATGCGAACGCGCTGATCGCGCCGGCAGTGGATCGACCGACGCCGGGGAGCGCGACCATGTCCTCGAAGCTGGAGGGAAAGACCCCCTTGTGTCGTTGCATAATCTGCTGTGCTGCTCGGTGCAGGTTACGCGCACGCGAGTAGTAGCCCAAGCCGCTCCAGTGTGTCAGCACGTCCTCCTCGCTGCTGTTGGCCAAGGCCCTGATGGTCGGAAAGCGTGCCACGAATCGTAGGTAGTAGGGGGTGGCGGTCTTGACCTGTGTCTGTTGCAGCATGACTTCGGATAGCCACACGCGGTAGGCGTCTACGCCTTGCCAGGGCAGACTATGACGTCCGTGCTGTTGTTGCCAGATGACGACGCGATGTGCAAATGATGCCACGCGCGGCCCTTTGTTTTTATGGGGTAGGGTGTGGGGCATGCCGCCAGTCTTTGGGGTGAGGGTGTTCTGGTCAGTCCCTGAAGTTTTGGTACTGCAGCGGGAAGTCGGTGATCGAGCTGCGAACTAACTGGATCACAGCCTGCAGGTCGTCACGTTTTCCGCCCGTAATGCGGACGACGTCACCCTGTATGCTGGCCTGCGCTTTGAGCTTGCTGTCCTTGACGACCTTGACAATCTTTTTGGCGAGCTCCATCTCTACCCCAATCTTGACCGTGCAGGAGCGCTTGACCTTATTGCCGCTCACCTTGTTGATCGTGTCACTGATGTCCAGGCACTTGATGTCCACGCCACGCTTCGTTAGCTTGGTGTTGAGAATGACCTGCACCTGCTCTACCTGGAACTCGTTGTCAGCGTGCACGGTGAGCACCAGCTCTGACTGCTCCACGCGTGCGTCCGAACCCTTGAAGTCAAAGCGTGTGCCGACCTCTTTGTTTGTCTGCTCGACGGCATTCTTAACCTCTGTCTTGTCTACCTCTGACACGATATCAAATGATGGCATTGCCGGTCTCCTTTGGTCTGGTGGTGTAAGCGTTACCTTGGCGCACGAGGGTGGTTGGTGAGTTTAAGAGATGACGGTCAATAATAGTTGCTTAATCAAAGCTGCAGACGTAGTTGACCGTGTCTTGCGCGTGTATGTCGAAGCTGCCGTTGGCGGCCACAGAAAACTGCATGCCGGCGGTGTAGGTTTGTGCACCAGAGCTGCCTGCTACGTTGACCGTGCAGGTGCCACTAGTGATTTCCATGAGCTCCGCGCTGTCAACGTTAAAGGTGAGCCGACTGCCCGGCATGATGACACCAACGGTCTTGTGTGTGCCGTCCGGAAATAGGACGGAGTGCGACACGCACTTGCCGTCGAAGAAGACGTTGGCCTTTTTGACGATGCTGACGTTGTTGAACTGGGTCATAGACTCTTCTCCGTGTGTATTTATGTGTGGATGAGTTGGGCGCTAATGCTGGCTGAGGTGACGTGATTAGTCGCCACCCAGCTTTGCCGCGATGCGCATCCTCAGGGCGTTCAGTTTGATAAAGCCGGCCGCATCCTTCTGATCGTACGCGCCCTTGTCGTCCTCAAAGGTGGCGATGCTCGGGTCGAATAGCGAGTCGGTCTTCGAGTCGCGCCCCACTATGATGACGTTGCCCTTGTAGAGCTTGACACGCACCCAGCCATTCACTTTTTTCTGGGTGTGGTCGATGAGCACCTGCAGCGCCTGGCGCTCTGGGCTCCACCAGTAGCCGTTGTAGATCATGCTGGCGTAGCGTGGCATCAGGTCATCTTTTAGGTGTGCCACCTCGCGGTCTAGGGTGATCGACTCAATAGCGCGGTGCGCCTTGAGCATGATGGTGCCGCCCGGGGTCTCGTAGCAGCCGCGTGACTTCATGCCGACGTAGCGGTTCTCGACCAGGTCTAGGCGACCGATGCCGTGCCTGCCACCCAGCTCGTTGAGTTTGGTGAGCACCTGGGCCGGGCTCATGCGTGACCCGCTGAGGCCGACAATATCTCCGCGCTCGAACTCGATGTCGAGGCACTCGGCGTCGTCGGGGGCCTTCTCCGGCGACACCGTCCAGCGCCACATGCTCTCCTCTGGTTCGGCGGCGGGGTTCTCTAGGTGACGACCCTCGAAGCTGATGTGCAGTAGGTTTGCGTCCATGGAGTAGGGGGAGCCGCCCTGTTTGTGCTTCATGTCCACGGGGATGCCGTGTTTCTCGGCGTAGGCCATTAACTTTTCACGTGAGAGTAGGTCCCACTCGCGCCACGGCGCGATCACCTTGATTGACGGATTGAGCGCGTAATAACCGAGCTCAAAGCGCACCTGGTCGTTTCCCTTGCCGGTGGCGCCGTGCGACACTGCCTGGGCATTACTCTTCTGTGCGATCTCAATCTGGCGCTTGGCGATTAGCGGGCGTGCGATCGAGGTGCCGAGCAGGTACTCCCCCTCGTACACCGTGTTGGCACGAAACATCGGGAACACAAAGTCGCGCACGAACTCCTCGCGCAGGTCGTCGATAAAAATATTTTCTGACTTGATGCCTAGCTGCAAGGCCTTCTTACGTGCCGGCTCAAGTTCCTCGCCCTGCCCGATATCGGCGGTGAAGGTCACCACCTCGCACCGGTAGGTGTCCTGCAGCCACTTGAGAATTACCGAGGTGTCCAGCCCGCCAGAGTAGGCGAGGACAACTTTTTTGATTTCACTCATGTCTTTTTCTCTATGTAATGAATGGTTGGTGATGCCCGCCGCACACGCGGCCACATTGCGATGTTAGTTATGCACGGTACCTAGCAGTAGGTACTCCATGAGCGCTTTTTGTACGTGCAGTCGGTTCTCCGCCTCGTCCCAGACCGCGCTTTGCGGACCGTCGATAACCTCCGCGTCAACCTCCTCGCCGCGATGGGCGGGAAGGCAGTGCATAAACAGAGCGTCCGACTTCGCGGCGGACATCATCTCCACGTCCACAATCCAGTCCGAGAACGCCTTGCGTCGAACGTCGTTTTCGCATTCGAAGCCCATGCTCGTCCAGACGTCGGTAGTAACTAGGTCGGCATTGTGTGCCGCCTCCATCGGATCCGCGAACTCTTTGTAGTGCACCGCACCCAAAAGTCCTGCGCGCTCTGGCTCAACCTCGTAGCCTGGCGGGGTCGATACGTGCACGTTGAAGTCAAACACCTCCGCCGCCTGGAGCCAGGTGTTGCAAACGTTGTTCGAGTCCCCAATCCACGCCACGGTTTTTCCTTGGATGGATCCGCGCCGCTCGATGTACGTGTAGATGTCGGCCAGTATCTGGCAGGGATGGTACTCGTTGGTCAGGCCATTAATTACTGGCACCCTCGAGTGTGCGGCGAAGCGCTCGATAATTTCTTGTTCGAAGGTGCGGATCATCACCAGATCGCTCATGCGTGAGATTACCTGTGCCGCGTCCTCCACCGGTTCGCCGCGCCCCAGCTGAGAGTCGCGCGTGTTTAAGTAGATGGCGTTGCCACCGAGCTGCTGCATCCCGGCCTCAAACGACAGGCGCGTGCGTGTCGAGCTTTTCTCAAAGATCATCACCAGCGTGCGGTCCACGAGGGGATGGTAGGTCTGGTAGGCCTTGAAGCGTTGCTTGATGATCTGCGTGCGGACAAATATATGCTCAAGTTCCGCACGGGAGAGATCGTTAAACTGCAGAAAGTGTTTGATGCTCATGTTATACGTCCTGTGTCAGAAAGTTAACAATAAGCGGACACAGTTTGTCTAGCAATTGTAGCGCCTCAGACGAGGTAAGCACCAGCGGCGGCAGTAGTCGGATAACGTTCTCGGCGGTAACGTTGATCAGCAAGCCCTGCGCCAGGGCCTGATTAACGAGGTCACCACATGGCCTGCCCAGCTCGATGCCGATGATTAGACCCTGTCCCCGGATGTCCACCACGCCAGCCACCGTCGTCAGGCGCGTGCGTAGCTCCTGCTGTATGAGGCTGCCCACTGTGGCGGCGTTCGCCACCAGGCGGTCCTGCTGAATTACATCTAGCGTGGTGAGCACCGCCACGCACGCCAGAGGATTGCCACCAAAGGTGGAACCGTGGTTACCCGGCTTGAAGGTCCCGGTCACCTTGCCAGCCGCCAGGCAGGCGCCTACTGGTACGCCGGAGCCCATTCCCTTGGCAAGCGTCATCACGTCCGGCAGGACGCTGCTGTGCTGGTGTGCGAACCATTTTCCGGTGCGACCGATGCCGCACTGCACCTCGTCCAGCATCAGCAGCCAGTTGTGCTGGTCGCATATGCCGCGTAATTGCTCGAGATAGTGGACGTCCAGGGTGCGAATCCCACCCTCACCTTGAATGGGCTCAACTAGTACCGCCGTAATGTCTGGGTTGTTGTTGGCGACCTGGTTTATGGCATCGAGGTCGTTGTAGGGGACGCGTATGAAACCTGTTACTAGCGGCTCGAACCCCGCTTGTACCTTGCGGTTTCCGGTGGCCGATAGCGTGGCCAGAGTGCGACCATGGAATGCCTTTTCCATCACGATAATGGCGGGGTTTTCGATGCCCTGTTGGTGACCGTACAGGCGAGCCAGTTTGATCGCCGCCTCGTTGGCCTCGCAGCCGGAGTTGCACAGAAACACCTCCTGCATCTTGGATAGCGCACACAGCTGATCAGCTACGGCCTCCTGCTCGTCTATCTGGTACAGATTAGAGACGTGCATCAGCTTGTTTATCTGTTGGGTGAGTGCCGCGGTTAGGCGCGGGTGCGCGTGCCCCAGCGTGTTGACGGCGATACCGGCGAGCCCGTCCATGTAGCGCTTCCCATCGCTGCCCCACAGCCAAACACCCTCACCGTGTGTGAAGGTAATCGGCAAACGAGCGTAGGTGTTCATCAAGTGTGACATAGTGGGTATCGGGCGACAGAGCCGCCATTCTCTCGGGTTTGGTGGGGTGTGTACGTTAGGCCAAGTGGTCCGGGTTGCACAAAAAGAAATTTATACCATATCTCATTGGCGCCCGCCAGTATGTGAGTGGCCGACTGGTCGTGTTGGGTGTTTGCCGTGGGTGACTTTAAAGTAGGAGGAGCAATGTGGGGATAAAAATATAAAGCCGGCAACATCTGCTGCCGGCTCGTGTGGGCGCGATTGTCGCCTTATGCCATTGCTTTTATCGCAGCCGACAGGCGGCTCTTATGGCGAGCGGCCTTATTCTTGTGAATAATTTTCTTGTCAGAAATTGAATCTACGATGCTGGTCGACTCAATGAACACCTTCTGTGCGGCGGCCTTGTCGCCAACTTCGATAGCCTTCGCCACCTTTTTAATTGCAGTGCGTAGCTCAGAGCGCAGGCTGGAGTTGTGTTCGTGCTGCTTGTTCGCTTGCCTTGCGCGTTTTCTAGCTTGTGCGGTGTTTGCCATTGTGATCCCTTGAAAGTTTCTCGTGCAAAATTATTGAAGGCATTGATTATACGGAAGCCGGCCGGCTTTGGCAATTCTTTGTTGTATTAGGGGTGGAGGCCGGTCCCTACCGGTAGAATACGCTTAAAACTACGTCCTCGTGACGATGAAATTTCATGAAGGCGCGCGATGTGATTAGGATAAGATGGCGGCATCTTACAGTGCTAATGATCTATGTCTTCCGTCCGCCGCACCGCAACACCCGATAGCTTGCTGCGTCAAGAGGTGCTTGATATGCAGGCCTACAGCACCCCAGATAGCGTGGGCATGATTAAGCTGGACGCGATGGAGAACCCCTACCCTCTCCCGCAATGGCTGAGTGAGCAAATCGCTAGCTTGGCCGCAGGTGCTGCCATCAACCGTTATCCGGACGCCGACCCCCGCAGCCTAAAGGATGTCATCCGTACGGTGATCGACTTGCCGCGTGATCTGGATATTTTGCTCGGAAATGGGTCGGATGAGATCATCCAGTTGCTCGCACTAGCGACCGCCAAACAAAATGCCGTGCTGCTTAGTGTTGAGCCCTCGTTTGTGATGTATAAGATGATAGCGGCCTTTACTGGCATGCAGTATGTTGGCGTTCCCTTGGCGAACGACTTCACGCTGGATGTGCCCGCCTTGCTGGCTGCTATTGAGCAGCAGCAGCCCGCGCTGATGTTCTTGTCCTACCCGAACAATCCCAGCGGGAACCTATTTGACGCGCAAGCGATGGCCAGGATCATAGAAGCCGCACCAGGCTTGGTGGTGGTTGACGAGGCCTACTATAACTTTGCTGACAGCAGTTTTTTGCCAATGATTAAGCATCACCCAAATCTCTTGGTGATGCGAACTTTTTCGAAGCTCGGCATGGCCGGTCTGCGCTTGGGTTTTTTGGTGGGCAGCAAGACATGGTTGGGGCAGTTGGAAAAGCTTCGTTTGCCGTATAATATAAGCGTACTGACGCAGTTGGTGGCAGAGCAGTTGTTGCGGAGTCATGATGTGCTGCAGTCTCAGGCCGAGCAAATCAAGCGTGATCGGGTGATGGTGTATGAGCACCTGGAGGCGATAGACGGCGTTCAGCCTTACCCAAGCGCTGCCAACTTTATTTTATTTCGTGTGAGACACGCGGGAAAAATTTTTCAAGGGCTAAAAGAGCGTGGCGTGTTGATCAAGGATTTGAGTCGGGCTCACCCGCTGTTGTCGGACTGCTTGCGTGTCACGATAGGGACGCCACAAGAGAATGAGTGTTTCGTTCAGGCGCTACAGGAAAGCGTTCGGCAATGTGTTTAGATTTATTTGTTAGGAAAAATTATGCGTAGTGCGCAAGTTACTCGTAACACACTGGAAACTCAGATCACCATCAAGCTAGACCTAGATGGTAGCGGAAAGGCTAAATTCGATACCGGGCTACCCTTCCTGGAGCACATGCTTGATCAGGTGGCGCGTCACGGCATGATCGACCTAGATGTTTTTGCTAAGGGCGACCTACAGATTGATGCGCACCACACCGTTGAGGACATCGGGATTGCTCTCGGTCAGGCCTTCAATCAGGCGCTGGAAGACAAGAAGGGCCTGCGTCGTTACGGTCACGCCTACGTGCCGCTAGACGAGGCCTTGTCGCGCGTGGTGTTGGACATATCGGGCCGCCCTGGCCTAGTCTTTAATGTGGAATTTGTGCGCTCCAACATAGGTGATTTTGATGTAGATTTGCTCCATGAGTTCTTCCAGGGCTTCGTCAATCACGCGCTGGTGACGTTGCACGTTGACAATATGGCCGGCAAGAATGCCCACCACCAGGCGGAGACTGTGTTCAAGGCATTTGGTCGCGCTCTGCGCATGGCGCTGGAGGCGGATTCTGGTATGGCAGGGATGGTGCCGTCCACTAAGGGTACGTTGTGAGGCGCTGTAAAAATATTTAAGACAAAGATTTAATCGAGGTCGCGCACGCGTGACCCACAAAGGACGACAGATCGAATTGAATAGCGTCACGCTGTGACGGCGCTGCACTTGTAGAACTCACGCACACACCCAATGGTAGACATTGCGATAATTGATTACGGTATGGGCAATCTGCGCTCGGTCAGGCAGGCATTGCAGGCCGTTGCTCCGGCCGCGTCTGTGGTGGTAACTGACAATCCGCAAGAGGTTCTTGGCGCATCGCGCGTCGTCTTTCCGGGGCAGGGTGCAATGCCTGACTGCATTCGCGAACTTGAGGCGCGTGGACTACGTGCCGCCTTGTTACATGCAGCGCGTACCAAGCCTTTTTTGGGTATATGCATCGGCCTCCAGATGTTGTTCGAGCACAGCGAGGAGGGCGACACCCCTGGGCTTGGTATCTTGCCTGGCAGGGTGGTGCGTTTTGCTAACAACCTGTGTGATGCGGAGCATAGCAAGCTCAAGGTGCCGCACATGGGCTGGAATCAGGTGCACCATGGAGGCCACCCCCTGTGGAAAGGGATAGATCAGGATGCACGCTTTTACTTTGTGCATAGTTACTATGTATGTCCCAAAGATACGGAGCTCGTGCAGGCGACCAGCTGTTACCCGCAGGCGTTTACTTGTGCCGTCGCGCGTGACAATCTTTTTGCCGTGCAATTCCACCCAGAAAAGAGTCAGGACGCCGGGCTGCGACTGTTGAAAAATTTTGTGAATTGGGCCCCAATTTAATTTTTGTTCGTAATCATGATGGTAATGACATGCTAATTATTCCTGCGATTGATTTAAAAGATGGCCATTGTGTGCGCCTACGCCAAGGTGTGATGGAGGGTGCTACAGTTTTTTCAGAAGACCCTGCCGCGATGGCACGGCATTGGCTGGAGCAGGGCGCGCGACGTATGCACCTGGTCGACCTGAACGGTGCCTTTGCGGGAAAGCCAAAGAACGAGATGGCCGTGCGTGCCATTGTGGAGGCAGTCGGGGCGGACGTGCCGATCCAGCTGGGCGGCGGTATTCGCGACCTAGAGACGATAGAGCGCTATCTCGATATTGGGGTGGCCTATGTCATAATAGGCACAGCAGCCGTTAAGACACCAGGTTTTCTGCACGAGGCCTGTGACGCCTTCCCAGGTCACATTATGGTGGGGCTAGACGCCAACGCAGGAAAGGTGGCGGTGGATGGCTGGTCAAAGGTGACCGGACATGACGTGCTTGATCTGGCTAAGCGCTTTGAGGGGTACGGTATTGAGGCAATCATCTTTACCGACATCGGACGCGATGGAATGCTGTCCGGTGTAAACGTTCCAGCCACAGTGGAGCTGGCTCGTGAGCTGACCGTCCCGGTCATTGCTAGTGGTGGAATCACTAACCTCGAAGACGTGCGTGCGTTGTGCGCGGTACAACATAACGGAATCGTGGGTGCGATAACTGGCCGAGCCATCTACGAAAATACTTTGAGCTTTTCGGCGGCGCAAATATTGGCGGATAAGCTGACTGAAAATTAGGGGTGTGACAATCGAGACCCCAGCTCATCTTCTGTGATCACTTAAAATTATGCTGGCTAAACGTATTATTCCTTGCCTAGACGTCACCGCTGGTCGTGTGGTCAAGGGCGTAAACTTTGTTGAGCTGCGGGACGCAGGTGACCCGGTAGAGATCGCACGTCGATATGACAAGCAAGGCGCAGACGAGATTACCTTCCTTGACATTACCGCCAGTTCTGACGATCGAAGCATCTTGTTTCGTATTATTGAGCAGGTGGCCGAGCAGGTATTTATTCCTCTTACCGTGGGTGGCGGGGTGCGTCAGGTGGAAGATGTGCGCAACCTCCTGAACGCGGGCGCGGACAAGGTGAGCATTAATACTACCGCTGTGCTTAATCCGAAGCTGGTGGCAGATGCGGCAGGGCGCTACGGCTCGCAATGTATAGTGGTGGCGATAGATGCCAAGCAGGTTGAACCTGATCGTTGGGAGGTTTTTACCCACGGCGGGCGCAAAGCCACCGGGCTGGACGTTGTGGAGTGGGCTGAAAAGATGCAGACCCTGGGTGCGGGAGAGATCCTGCTGACCAGCATGGACCGTGACGGTAGCAAGATTGGATTTGACCTGAAGCTAACCCGTGCGGTGACGGATGTCCTGGGGATTCCCCTGATTGCCAGCGGCGGTGTGGGTAACTTGCAGCATTTGGTGGACGGCGTGAAGTTGGGGGGTGCAGATGCGGTACTCGCGGCTAGCATCTTTCACTACGGTGAGTACACAATACAAGAAGCTAAGCAGTACATGGCACAACAGGGTATTGAGATGCGGCTATGAACGACAGCTGGTTGGATAAGGTGAGCTGGACGGACGACGGTCTAGTTCCAGTGATTGCGCAGGATGCCCACACGGGATCCGTGCTGATGATGGCGTGGATGAGTCGCGAGGCCTTGCAGGCTACCGTTCAGTCTGGTAGGGCAGTGTACTGGTCGCGCTCGCGTCGCAAGCTTTGGCACAAGGGCGAAGAGTCTGGTCACACTCAGCAAGTGCGTGGAGTGTATCTTGACTGTGATGGCGATGTGATATTGCTGAAGGTCGAGCAGGCCGGCGGGATTGCTTGCCATACCGGGCGGGCAAGCTGTTTTTTTAGCCAACTAGATAAAGGGGTGTGGGTGGCGGTTGACCCAGTCCTTAAAGCACCAGATGAGATTTATAAGAAGAAGTGATGAAACGATGAGCGACGATATTTTGAAGAAGTTGATGGAAACAATAGTGGCGCGCAAGGGTGTCGCTATTGAGAACTCGTATGTCGCCAAGCTGTTTCGTGATGGCGATGACGCCATTCTGAGAAAGATTGGTGAGGAGGCGATTGAGTTGGTGCTGGCCGCCAAAGGAGGTGATAGGCAGCACGTGGTTTGCGAGGCCGCCGACCTGTGGTTTCACAGTATGATTCTGTTGGCACAGCATGGCCTGAGTGTGGGCGATGTGCTGACGGAGTTGGCGCGACGTGAGGGCACCTCCGGGCTTGATGAAAAGGCTGGTCGCAAGACAAAATAAGACCAATAATTGAGATCGTTTGGTGCGGCGTGAGTTGGACGACCATTCGGGTCCGATTGCAATAAATGGAGGCGAGGAAAAAATGGATGACTGCATCTTTTGCAAGATACTTCGCGGTGATATTTCTTGCAGGAAGGTGTATGATGACAATGAGTTGCTTGCCTTTCATGACATTCATCCGGTTGCGCCGGTGCATTTTATGTTGATCCCTAAGCTGCACTTGGCCTCACTTCAGGAGGCCAACGATAGCCATATGATGTTGCTGGGGAAAATGTTGTTATTGGTACCTCGGTTGGCGAAAGAGCAGGGGCTAGGCAACGGCTTTCGTACCGTCATTAACACTGGCAGGGGCGGGGGGCAAGAGGTGTTTCACCTACACATTCATGTGATAGGTGGGGACGACATACCACCCATGGTGCGGCGGAGTTAGCGCCATTCAAACTTTTTAGGAGAAAAAAATGGGTTCGTTTAGTATTTGGCACTGGTTGATTGTACTGTTGGTCGTTATTCTTATCTTTGGTACCAAGAAGTTACGCAACATGGGTAGCGATCTTGGGGGTGCGATGAAGGGCTTCAAGGAGGGCATGCGCTCCGAGCCAGAGGTCGCCAAAGATGACATCCATAAGCAGGTTGAGCAAAGTGGGCAAACCATTGAAGGCGAAGTTAAAGATAAGACCCACACCAACGCATAGATTGGTTAGGTAGCTATGTTTGACGTTAATTTCTCCGAGATGATGGTGATCGCCGTGGTCGCCTTCATTGTTATTGGCCCAGAGCGCCTACCAAAGGTGGCGCGCACCCTTGGCCACCTCCTGGGTCGCGGGCAGCGCTATATCAGTAGCGTTAAGGCTGACATAGCTCGCGACATAGGGATCGAGGAGTTGCGGCAACTGCAGGCCAAGGTGCAGCACGAATATAAGGCCGCCGAGGATGCGGTCAATCAGGTCACTCAAACACTCAATTTACATGCGCAAGAAGTTACTCAGTCCCTCAGTCAGCAGGTTGAGCAGGCCAAGGAAGGTATCAGTCTGCAGTCACAGCTGAATTCAGGGCTGGAGCCTGCCGAGCAGCCAAGCATTACCGAGCAGGCCAGGCTCTCAGCGGTCAGCCAGAAGGATGGCGATGCTATTCCGGCTGACGCGGGTGGTGTGATCTCGCCAGAGCAGGCTGAGTTTAAGTCGCTCTCGTCGGCGTACCAAGAGGCGACACGCAGTCTGTACGCTCAACAAGAAGCCGCACGCGTTGCTCATGTTCAAGAGGAAAAAGCGCGCCAATTAAGAGAGACGGCAGAACCAAAGACTGACGCGAATGATCAGTCTGCGTCGAAGCTGCCGCATGGCCTCGTGCCTCCATCTAAGCAAGCCCAGTTCGAGTTGAAATCCCCGCCCGAACAAAAAATATCTTCCCCTGACTAATGGGCACCAGCGAAAGCTTTATCTCCCACCTGCTCGAATTGCGCACCCGCCTCCTGTATGCATTTGGAGGGCTGCTGCTGGTGTTTGTGTGTCTGGTTCCGTGGGCTGGCGATCTCTATGCGTTACTTGCGGAGCCCATGCTCGCGAAGCTCCCCAAGGGCGGGAAGATGATTGCCATTGATGTTATCACCCCATTTTTTGTGCCACTCAAGGTGGCGATGATGACCGCGTTCCTGATTTCGTTGCCCTACATCCTGTACCAGGCATGGCTTTTCGTTGCACCCGGTATGCACGCACACGAGAAGCGTTTGATGCTGCCACTTGTTGCGGCCAGTGTCGTTTTGTTCTTTGCGGGGATGGCGTTCGCCTATTTTGCAGTGTTCCCCGTCGTATTTGGTTTTTTTAGTGGCGCCGCCCCGCAGGGGGTTGCGGTCATGACCGATATTGATAAGTACTTAAGTTTTGTAATGGGAATGTTCCTCGCATTCGGCACCACCTTTGAGGTGCCGGTAGCGGTTGTGGTATTGGTGAAGCTGGACATGGTGAGCATCGCCAAGCTCAAAGAGGTGAGGCCGTACATGATTGTTTGTGCGTTTATCTTGGGCGCCCTACTCACTCCGCCAGACGTGGTGTCACAGTTTATGCTTGCTATCCCACTGTGGCTGCTCTATGAGGTGGGCGTCATAGTGGCGGGGTGGATGATTAAAGATTCGAAGAGTATCGAGCTAAAGAATTAACGCAGCCCCATCCCCGTCGCGAGTTTGACTTCACCTGTCTCAATCTGTTCCCACACTCCCAGACTGAAATCTGAGAAACACAAGGATGATGGTTATGCTGCTTAGTGACTTACGTGATTACATCGCAGATATAGTGGAGCCAGATCGTTTCCGTGACTACTGTCCAAATGGCGTGCAGGTGGAGGGTAAGGCGGAGATTTGTCGTATCGCAAGTGGCGTAACAGCTTCGAAGGACTTACTGGAGGCAGCCACTGCGTGGAATGCGGATGCTATTCTAGTGCACCATGGCTACTTCTGGCGCAATGAAGATATGGCCGTTACTGGTATCAAGAAGCAGCGCATTGCACATCTTCTTCGGCATGACGTTAGTCTGCTGGCCTATCATCTTCCACTGGATGCGCATGCCAAGTTTGGTAACAATGTTCAGCTTGGTATGCGCTTGGACTTTGTTGAGCGCGGACGCTTCGGCGAACAGGATATCGCCTGCCACGGAGAGTTGGCGCAAACGCAAACGTTGACGCAGCTTGCCAACAGGGTGGCACACAGTTTGAACCGTACGCCGCTGGTAATCGGGGAGGGTGACACCATCATCCATAAGATTGCTTGGTGTACTGGCGCAGCGCAGAGTTATTTTGAATCGGCGGTGGCATTGGGCGTGGACGCGTTCCTTACTGGAGAAATTTCTGAGCAGAACGTGCACCTGGCGAGGGAGAGTGGTGTGGCATTTATTGCGGCAGGCCACCATGCCACCGAGCGTTATGGAATACAAGCTCTGGGCGAGCATGTCGCGGAACACTTTGGCGTGGAGCACCGCTTTTTCGAATTAGAAAACCCAGTCTAAGACAACCATTAGCGTTCAATGTTGGCGCGCAACTTGTCGAGTGACACCACGGAGACGGTGGTGGCCAACGAAGATTCACGTAACTTTTCGTTTGCCAGGCGTAGAGTATCTAGATGATCATTCAGTATGGCTCGCATTAAAAGATAGACCTCACCTAGGAGTGAGTCTCCTGCCGTAGAAAAGCGCAGGAGAAAATCCATGCTGTGCGGGTGGTGATGGCTCCATTGCCACGCAATGAAGTTGTCATTACTCTTAAAGCCGGCGTCCTTGAAAGTGTCGTGGAGTGCTTTGACGGCGCCCAGTTGCTTTTGTTCGGCCGTGGGTGTGACGTTCCACGTTAATCCATAGTAAATGCGCGAGGTATTACCCAGGTATTGCTGCTCTAGCATGGGGCGCAGGTAGATTTGTTGTTCTGTCCTGGGTTGCAGGCAGACTCCAACCAAGCACTCGGTTGAGTTGCGGTCCTCTGTGGTGGCTACATTCCAATCTGGTAGGTCTGCCGCGATGAGCTTAGCGAGTGCCACCCAGAAATCATTGTTTAATTTTTGGCGTATGCCATCCATATGATCAGCCACACTGAGAGCTAGGGGTAGGTTCTCTTTTTGAGAGAAGAATTTTAGAACGGCCTGCTCTTCGTCCATCAGCTTATCCTTGGGTTGGTAAATGCAAGTTATTCAGCGAGGGCCCGGACGACCTCTTCCGTGCTAAGGATGGCGCCCAGTGTGGTTGGGCTGCCCCAGCGTACGTGGTACTTATTTTCTGGCACAGAGGCGAGAGCAATCAGCAAGTTGTTAAATGAGACAAGATCGTTCGTTTCGAAGTAGGTTATAAAATCAACATCATCCAGTCCTGTGGAGTGGTAGAGCTTGCGCTTGACGCTGGCTAGGTACGCCAGCGTTGGCGTAGTGTGCGCCTCCATCTCTTTTAGCCGCTGGTCAAAGGATAGGTTCCACCAATCCGCGTTCTTTTTGATCGGGATGACAATCGCGTAGCGCGGCGCCTCGCCGGCGTATGCTGTTGAGCTAAGGCTGGCACTAAGCTCGGGGGACCGATCTTTTGTGATGTAGTTCAGCGGCTTAGTTACGCCCACCAGCGTGTCGGAGACGAAGGTGTGTCGACCCATCGCGGTAGCTCTAAATTCACGCATAAAAGCTTGCGCCTTGACGAGGTCGTAGGCGTGCACGCGTACAAAAAAATCAGAACTCGTTTCCATGCCGCGAGTTAAATAGAAATCGACGAGTACGCTACCCTTGTGCTTTTTAATGAGCCCAGTAATCTCAGAGGCGCGATCCATTTTTTCATGTGCTGACAGCTTTCCGCCGTTTGGCGAGAGCTTGAGCATCGTGAACACAACAAAAACACCGGGCTGAGTAAGGATTTTAGATCGATCTATGGGGGTGAGTTCTGGTGTTGGTTGTGCACCAGCTGATAGCGGCTGGGCAGCAAGGAAAAGCGCAATCGCTGCCATAAGAATTTCCCCGCAGGCCTTATGTGGAAGCCAGAATTTTGTAGTGCTGGCAGGGGAGGTCTTCATATTATTCTAGGGTTGTAAAGTACGAGACAGTTAGTGTGCTGCACTTGACTCTAAGGTGCAACCCCCTTGTGAGCCAGATTTGGCGGCTGCTTGCGGAAATTTGAGCTATGTCGCATGGTGTGATTCGCCTTTGAGAAAGCGGTGGGCGAGATAATTTTCGGCTACAATTCAGGCATGCATCATACTAGCGCAGTACAGCCAAGACGCCACTCCGGTAATATTTTCCTCGTAGGTATGATGGGTGCGGGAAAAACCACGGTAGGGAGATTGCTTGCTCAGCAATTAGGAAAGAATTTTTTTGACAGCGACGAAGAGATTCAGCGTCGTACGGGTGTCAGTATCCCGCACATTTTTGATGTCGAGGGTGAGGTGGGTTTTCGTCAGCGCGAGGCGGGCGTAATCCGAGATTTGGCGGCGCTCGATAATGTTGTTTTGGCAACCGGCGGCGGCGTGGTGCTGAGTGAAGAAAATCGTGCGGCATTGTGCGGTAATGGCATAGTGGTATACCTGAAGAGTTCAGTTCATGATCTTTGGCAGAGAACCCGCCATGATCGAAGCAGGCCGCTACTCCAGGTGGCCAATCCGCACGCCACACTAAAGCTCTTGTACGAGCAGCGCGATCCACTGTATACGCAATTGGCTAATTTGATTATGCTTACCGGCAAGCAAAGTGCGCACAGCTTGGTTTTGAATTTGCAGGATGAGTTAAAAGTATTCGCAGAGACTTAGGTTGCGATGACCGTGCGCGCCATAACTTGGTGTCGGTAATCACCTTTTGTCTTGGCAGAATGGTGATATGTTCATGTGTGACGTAACCAATTTAAAGATATGCAAACATTGACCGTTGGTCTGGCAGAGCGTAGCTACCCTATTTACATAGGCGGCAATCTATTGGGCTGCGCAAATTTACTGCTGCCGCACCTGCCCCATAAGCGGGTCGTGGTGGTGACCAACACCACGGTCGCAGCGCTGTATCTTGAGGCGCTTGTTGCTATGCTACAAGAGGGTGGCGTTGAGGTGGTGCCCGTAGTGCTGCCCGATGGCGAGCAATACAAAAATGCAGAAACGTTGGGATTAATTTACGATGCGCTACTCTCTTGCCGGAGCGAGCGCAGCACACCATTGATTGCCTTGGGTGGCGGGGTGGTAGGAGATATGGCAGGCTACGCCGCCGCCACTTACTTGCGTGGAGTTCCATTTATCCAGATCCCCACCACGCTATTGGCGCAGGTCGACTCTTCGGTTGGCGGGAAGACTGGCATTAATCACCCGCTAGGTAAAAATATGATTGGCGCTTTCTATCAGCCTCGGGTGGTGCTGGCCGATATCTCCACACTAAAGACCCTGGCTGATCGAGAACTGTGCGCCGGCATTGCAGAGATCATTAAGTATGGCTTGATCCGTGATCTAGATTTTTTTGTATGGCTAGAGCAGAACATGGGGAAGTTGTTGGTACGTGATGAGGTCGCTTTGCAGTACGCAATCACACGCAGCTGTAAAAATAAGGCAGAGGTGGTTGCCGCCGACGAGCGTGAGAGTGGGGAGCGCGCCCTCCTTAATCTCGGGCACACCTTTGGGCATGCCATCGAAACTGGTATGGGTTACGGCACATGGCTGCACGGAGAGGCGGTTGCCGCTGGCACCATGATGGCAGTTGATCTATCGTGTCGCTTGGGATGGCTTGGCGTGGATGACGTGACTCGCATTCGCAGCCTGTTTGAACAGGCCAGGCTACCCGTTGTTGCACCCAGTCTTGGGGTGGATCGGTACCTACAATTGATGGAGTTGGATAAAAAGGTGGTCGGCGGGAAGATGAATTTTGTGCTACTTAAAAAAATAGGTCATGCCGTGGTTAGCTCGGTTGCGGAGTCTGAGTTGTTGCGGCAGACATTAGAAACTAGCGGATCGTATGATTGAATACGCACCCTATGCCGTAACGGAGGGTAACACGCGTGGCAGGGTCAAGCGTGAGGAACTGCCGTTTGGACGGACCGAATTTCAGCGTGATCGTGATCGCATTATTCATTCAACCGCATTTCGTCGGTTGGAGTACAAAACCCAGGTATTTGTGAACCACGAGGGCGACCTCTTTCGTACCCGACTAACTCACAGCATGGAGGTCGCACAGATCGCTCGATCCATTGCCCGCTTTTTAAGGCTAAACGAGGATCTGGTGGAGGGCATATCGCTTGCCCATGATCTCGGGCATACGCCATTTGGTCACGCGGGGCAGGACGCGCTCAACGCGTGCATGAAAGACTACGGTGGCTTCGAGCACAACCTGCAGTCGTTGCGCGTGGTGGATGTGCTCGAAGATCACTATGCCGCCTTTGATGGATTAAACCTTTGTTTTGAAACACGTGAGGGCATTCTTAAGCATTGCTCGTTGGCGAATGCCGGGAAGCTGGGGGAGGTGGGCGAGCGCTTTTTCAAGCAGCAACAGCCCTCGCTGGAGGCGCAGATTGCCAATCTGGCTGATGAAATTGCCTATAACAATCATGATGTAGATGATGGTTTGCGCTCTGGATTAATTACGCTGGAACAAATTAGCTCGGTGCGTTTATTTGCGGAGCATCTGCATGCCGTGCGATTGTCTTACCCAGACCTGGTGGAGCGTCGACTTGTTCATGAAACGATACGGCGCATGATTAACACACTTGCAACAGATTTAATTCGCGAGACAGGAAAAAATATTTTAGCGCATGACGTGCGCGATCTTGTCGATGTGCGTGCCGCACCCACCCTCGCTGCCTTTAGTGCGGACATGCATGAGAAGCAGCGTGAACTGAAGGCTTTCCTGCGTACGCACCTCTATAGGCACTATCGTGTGATGCGCATGAGTGCAAAGGCGCGCCGCATTGTGAGCGACCTGTTTCAGGTATTTATGGACGACAACCGCTTGCTTCCGCCACAATTTCAGGAGTCGGTGCAGGTGGATCGTGCCCGTAGCGTGTCGGATTACATTGCTGGCATGACGGATCGCTACGCCATCAAAGAACACAGAAGACTGTTTGCCGTTGAGGAGGGGTAATCCAGCCTTGAGGGGGTCCGTAAGGTGGGCAGTGCATATTTTGGATTTATGCAAGTCACGGACCCATCGCTATACAATGTTCAACCCCGAAATTTAGTCGCACTATATCAGCCATATGCTTCTCTCCTCTTTGCATACCCGTCCACGGTACACTCACCTACATGGCTCATCTGATGCCCTTGCGTTGGCGCAGTATGCCAAGCTTCATGGGCCGTTGGCGGTCATCTCTGCCAGTGCGCTGGAGGCCCAGCGGCTGGTGGAGGAGATTTCCTTATTTGATGCTGAACTCCGTGTGCACCTGTTGCCAGATTGGGAGACGCTTCCTTACGATCATTTTTCGCCACACCATGATTTAATCTCTGACCGATTGTCTGCGCTACATCACATCCGCAGTCATTCGTGCGACGTGATTGTTGTCCCCATAACCACTGCCCTGTACCCGTTCCCACCACTGGAATACCTGGCCGCGTTCACTTTTTTCCTTAAGTGTGGCGAGCAACTGCATATCAATAAATTTCGTGAGCAAATGACCTTGGCTGGCTATGCCCATGTCCAGCAAGTTTTGGTGCCTGGAGAATACTGCGTGCGGGGCGGCTTGATTGACCTATTTCCGATGGGTAGCAGCATTCCATACCGAATAGATCTGCTAGACGATCAGATTGACACCATGGCGACATTCGATGTGGACACGCAGCGTACTATCTATCCAGTACGAGAAATTCGGCTGTTGCCGACCCGTGAGTTTTCGCTAGACGACGCCGGACAGAAGTGTTTTCGTAAGAATTTTCGCGAGCGTTTTGATGGCGATCCATCTAAAGTGAGTATTTACAAAGATGTTAGTCGTGGGGTCGCGCCTGCCGGCATAGAGTACTACCTCCCATTATTTTTTGAGCACACCGCCACGTTCGCTGACTACCTATCTGCGGATACAACGCTATGCCTGCATCACGATGTTTCAACAGCTATATCATTGTTTTTAAAGGATACAGAGTCCAGATATCACTTGCTTGGATGCGATCCACAACGCCCCCTGCTTAAGCCACACGAGTTATTTTTAAGTGCGGAGAGATTCTTCGTTGCCGTTAAGGGCTTTAAGAGTTTTAACATCGTAGCTAATCGCGTGTCTCCCTTGACGGTTGACAATCTAGGGCACGTCAAGAATTTAGTGGAAGATGATTCTGGCGTAGGTGGCACAGAGAATGAAGGCAAAACCGCCGCCTCTTGTCATACCCAAGACATGCCGAATGTCTCCATTAATCGG
Organism: Gallionellales bacterium UBA7399; assembly: GCA_002470125.1. Lineage (GTDB taxonomy): Bacteria > Pseudomonadota > Gammaproteobacteria > Burkholderiales > Gallionellaceae > Nitrotoga. The sequence goes on from DKNB01000080.1 coordinate 22,228, forward strand.
CGCGCCGATATGCCGACAGAGAGGTTGCATGATTTTTTGAATGGGTATGACGGGCGGGTGCTCTTGCTTGCAGACAGTCCAGGCAGAAGAGAGATATTGGCTGAGTATTTGCATGACTTTGGTATGGCGCCCGTGCCATGTGAGAACTACACCCAATTTATTGCGAGTAGCGAACCTTTCATGCTTGCTGTTGGTGTGCTGCAAAACGGATTCGTGTTGCCAGATGATCGACTGGCGATTGTTACAGAGAGTGAGTTGTACGCCTCCCAGCCACGTAATCGAATTGCACGCACGGCTAAAAGAACCAGTATCGAATGGATGCTGCGTGATCTTTCTGAACTCAAGTTGGGTGATTATGTTGTACATGAGCAACATGGAATCGCGCGTTACTGCGGCCTAGTCAATCTTGATTTTGGCGAGGGCGAAAACGAATTTTTATTATTAGAGTATGCCGGTGGTGATAAGTTATACGTTCCGGTTGCGCAGCTGCATATGGTCAGCCGTTATAGCGGTGGTGCGCCGGAATCTGTGTCGTTAAGTAGGCTGGGTAGTGGCTCCTGGGATAAAACTAAGCGTCGTGCCATGGAGCAAGTGCGCGACGCCGCTGTTGAGTTGCTCAATCGGTGCGCACAGCGCGCTACACGCAAGGGCCACAAATTTAAGCTAACACCCCGTGATTATGAGGCCTTCTCTGCAGGCTTTGGTTTTGAGGAGACGGTTGATCAGGCGGCCGCCATTGGCGCCGTCATTAATGATCTGCAGAGTGACAAGCCTATGGATCGATTGATTTGTGGCGATGTGGGATTTGGTAAGACAGAAGTCGCCTTGCGTGCGTCATTCGTTGCGGCAATGGATGGCAAGCAGGTGGCCGTGCTGGTCCCTACCACTTTGCTAACAGAGCAGCACTTTAAGAACTTCTGCAATCGATTTTCAGACTGGCCCATAAAGATAGGCGAGCTGTCGCGTTTTCGCTCAGCAAAGGAGCAGGCCCAGGTCCTCAAGGATATGGAGAGCGGCGCGATAGATATTGTCATTGGCACGCACAAGTTAATCAAAAGTGGTATTAAATTTAATAATCTGGGGCTCATTATTATTGACGAGGAACACCGTTTTGGTGTGCAGCAGAAGGAGCACCTTAAGGCCTTGCGTGCCGAGGTGGATGTGCTTACCCTAACGGCAACTCCAATTCCGCGTACGCTAGCCATGTCCTTAGAGGGGCTGCGCGATTTTTCGGTGATCGCTACCGCGCCACAGCGTCGCTTGTCGATCAAGACATTTGTCAGCAACAGAAATCAAGGTGTTATCCGTGAGGCGGTGCTGCGTGAGTTAAAGCGTGGTGGGCAGATCTATTTCCTGCATAACGAGATAAACACCATTGTGAGCATGGCAGCAACATTGGAAAAATTATTACCCGAGGCGCACATTCGTGTTGCGCATGGCCAGATGGGGGAGCGCGATCTGGAGGCGGTAATGCGCGACTTCTACCAGCAGCGCTTCGACATCTTGTTGTGTACCACTATTATTGAAACTGGTATTGACATCCCTAGCGCCAACACTATTATCATTAATCGTGCGGACAACTTTGGACTGGCGCAGTTACATCAGTTACGTGGCCGGGTCGGACGTTCGCATCACCAGGCGTACGCTTACCTGCTAGTAGAAAACATGGAAGAACTTACTGTTCAGGCAAAAAAGAGGCTGGATGCAATTCAGGCTATGGAGCAGCTAGGAAGCGGATTTTATCTTGCGATGCACGATCTAGAGATTCGTGGGGCGGGTGAAGTGCTGGGCGAGTCTCAGAGTGGTGAGATGCACGGCATAGGATTTTCACTGTATACGGACATGCTTAATGCGGCCATCTCCTCTTTGAGATCTGGTCTTGAGCCGGACATGACGCATCCCCTTGGGGTTGCCACGGAAATCAATCTGCATACCCCCGCCCTCTTGCCGAATGATTATTGCGGAGATATTCATCAGCGACTGGTGCTGTATAAGCGCCTTGCCAATTGCGCTACGCCAGAGGAGCTGGATGACATGTACCAGGAGCTTGTGGATCGCTTTGGATTAATTCCGCCACCCACCAAGGTGTTGCTCGATTGTCATCGCCTACGCATTGCCGCGAAAAAGGTCGGTATCGTGAAGGTGGATGCTTCTAGTGAGGCCATCCTAATTCAGTTCTTACCAAATCCACCGCTGGACCCGGGGCGTATTGTTGAGCTGATTCAGAGCAAAAGACAATATAAACTGAGCGGTCAAGACAGGATCAAAATTGACTTAAAATATGAGGATGTTGGTCAGCGTGTTCTGGCAATAAAAAATTTTTTCAATGAGCTGGCTTGAGCGGTAAGCTATTTTTTTATTTGCACCGTAGTTTAATTATGCTAACCATATGAATCTAATTATTCAAAGCACACAGGCAGTCCCTGCAGTCCATGTGACCATCCTTGCTGGGATGGTTACCGCCTCTTATACCGAGAGGATGTCAGAGCGCGTCTATCGATTTCATGATGTCAGCGAGCATGATGCAGTGTCGGCGTATTGCTACGATAACCAGATCGATTATGGTTTTATTGAGCCAGGTCGAAATTTGTCAGATTTTGGGCTGGTGGTGATGGACATGGACTCCACGCTTATCTCCATAGAATGTATCGATGAGGTGGCCGATATGATGCATATAAAGCCTCAGGTATCAATCATTACCGAGGCAGCGATGCGAGGGGAGATTGATTTTAGTGAAAGCCTGCGTCGACGCGTGGCTTTGTTATCGGGTCTGGAGCAGAGTGTATTGCAGGGTGTTTATGATGAGCGCCTGCGGCTTAATTTTGGCGCAGAATTGATGTTGAGTAAGCTGAGGGAGTGCGGCATCAAAACCATGCTGGTGTCAGGAGGATTTAGTTTTTTTTCGGAGCGACTCAAACAACGCCTTGGCCTTGACTATGCGCACGCAAATACACTAGAAATAGTTGATGGTAAAATTACCGGAAGAGTGCTCGGCCAGATCCTTGATGCGCAGGGAAAGGCCGACCTTCTGGTGCGTACCCGAGATGAATTACAGCTTGGTGCAGAGCAGGTTATTGCTATCGGTGACGGCGCAAATGACCTAAAGATGATGGCGCAGGCGGGCGTTAGTGTTGCCTACCATGCAAAGCCAGTGGTGCTCGCGCAGGCCAAGTATGCTTTTAACTTTGTGGGTCTGGATGGATTGATAAATTTGTTTGGTGGCTAGCTTGGGGGGATAGTCTCGTGTACGACACCTTTAAGACTAACAAGAATAGCGATAGGACGAAATGAATATTAAAGAACTGTTCTCATCCTTTAAGGTGACGGTGGCACCCATTCCGCTTTCAGAGAAGATACGCAATGGATTGATTGGCGGACTTGCCATTCTTCTCTTGGGGCTGGCGCTTAAGCATTTCCCGTTGTCTGACTATCCCCTCGTTATGCTGGCCTCAATAGCCGCCTCGGCGGTCCTGCTTTTTGCGGCACCACACAGCCCCATGGCACAACCGTGGCCCGTATTGGGTGGCCATCTAGTCTCGGCATTAGCCGGGTGGCTGTGCAGTCAACTCGTCGGTGATCCACTATTGGCAGCGGGTTGTGCAGTTGGATTGGCAATATTTATGATGCAGTATATGCATTGCCTGCATCCACCTGGCGCAGCTACGGCGCTTACGTTGGTCTTATATGGCACACAGTTTAATACCATGGGCTGGTCGTGGGTTGCGCTTGTCGTGCTGGCGAACGCTGTAATTTCACTAGTGTTTGCGTTAATTGTAAATAATATTTTACCAGGACGATGTTATCCAATGCGGCACGTCAATCAGCAGTCCACAGTTTTGATGGGTGGGCAGCCAGGGTTTGCCACATTAGAGCAGGCTGATATAGAGTGGGCGTTGACGCAGATGGATGGTGTGATTGATGTTAGCGAGGAGGATCTTGTGGATGTTTACAGGCTAGCCACTAAGCATGCAAAGGGTTTGGGCGACAAGGCGAACCGGTAGTGGTGCTGGCCACTGTGCTTGCGTAGTGGCCTATTAAAGACTGAGCTCGCCTTGTGGTGAGCCACTCAGCCTATTGTCGGCGGTAGAAACCCACAAGACTACGCTTCGTTAATTGTGACTTTTATTATTTTGTCACCCTGACTGACTGAATTCACTGCAGACATACCCGCAATAACTTTTCCAAACACCGTATGCTTTCCATCTAGATGGGGCTGAGGGCTGTGTGTAATAAAGAACTGGCTGCCATTACTGTTTGGGCCAGAGTTTGCCATGGAGAGAGATCCAATACCGTGTTTCAATGGGTNNCCGCTGGTCTCGTCTTCAAACTTGTAGCCTGGCCCACCACGCCCACTACCAGTTGGATCGCCACCCTGAATCATGAAGTCCCCGATTACGCGATGAAAGATTAGCCCATCGTAGAATCCTTCGCGCGCCAAGAAGACGAAGTTATTTACGGTTTTAGGGGCGTGCTGCGGATAAAGCTCTATTGTGATCTCTCCATGCTCTGTGAGCAGGGCGGCTACATATTTTTTTTTCGTGTCGATTGTAACTTCGGGTGAACTTCCCCATTGCTTGGACATATGCAAACTCCTGTTTTTTTTATTAAAAGATTGTTAGCTAAGGCTGGTTAATTGANNTGCTTGGCAACACCAAGCCGAATAATAGTATACCGTATTGCGTAGGAAATTTATGCGGAGACGTTTAGGCACCCGAGGTGTGGCTATTGTAATGGGATTGCCTTTTGAATGAGGCCATTACTGCCAACAACCCTAAAAATGTATACAGAAATAGCGACCATTCTGGCATACCAAGACCAAAAAGACTCCACCCTTTGGCCGCGCATTCACCGGAACCATGTATGAGTTCCTGTAGCACCTCTGTCGCGGGTAGGCTATTTAATAGATAGTCTAGACCTGGGCCGCAGGTGGGTACCTCGTTTTTGGGTAGATGTTGAAGCCAGATGTGGCGACCAGCAACGCTTGCGCCACACAATGCCGTCAACCCTACTAGTGCCCCATATATTTTTATGCCGCCGCCTCTTGGGTTATGTAGGGCGACAAGAGAAAATAAGACCAGTAGGACAATAAAGATAAGTCTTTGAATCATGCACAGGGGGCATGGCTCCTGATGCTGCACGTACTGTATGTATAGAGCCGCACAAAGGGCGACTGTGATGATGAGCACCCCAATTAGATGCAGCCAGCGGCTTGGGATCCTGCTCAACAGATTGTATATTTTAATTGCGCCACCTCTTTGTCTTTTGAAGCTGTGATGGTATGGGTGTATTTTTCCGCTTCTGATTGAGTGGTGGACTTATGGATTGGGATGAGCACTCTTGTGCTTTGCCCGCAATGTTATGATTTTATCTTTTAGAAGATTGATCGTGCAGAGGATTTCTTCCTCGGTTGTAAAGCGTCCGACGGTGAGTCGGATAGAGCTGCGTGCCAACTCAGTGCTGCAACCAAGGCCACGTAAAACGTAAGACGGCTCTAGGCTTGCCGAGGTGCATGCAGAGCCGCTCGAGGTGGAAATTTCTGTGATTGTGTTGATTAGCGAATCACCATCGATAGCGCTGAAGCTGATGTTTAGATTGTGTGGAACGCGCTCCTTCGCGTTACCATTCAGGCATACACCGCCTATGCCGGACAGACCATCCCATAGTTGCTTATGGAGTGTGTGGATGCGCTTATATTCAAATACCATCTCTTGTTGCGCTAAATGAAAGGCCTCGCCCATGCCAACAATTTGATGTGTTGCCAATGTGCCCGATCGCATGCCACGCTCATGTCCACCACCATGCATCTGTGCCTCTAGGCGTACGCGTGGCTTGCGGCGCACATATAGTGCTCCTATGCCCTTCGGGCCGTAGGTTTTATGTGCAGAGAATGACATCAAATCAACCTTTAGGCGCTGTAAATCTATCTCTATTTTCCCTGTGGCTTGCGCCGCATCAACATGAAACAGTATGCCACGTGCACGGCATATCTCACCGATTGCGGCGATATCTTGAATTACACCAATTTCGTTATTGACATACATGATTGAGATAATAACGGTATCGGGGCGTAGTGCTGCCTTGAGTTTATCTAGGTCGAGCAAGCCGTCTGGCTTGGAGTCGAGATAGGTTGCAGAAAATCCTTGCCGCTCTAGCTCACATACGGTGTCGAGCACCGCCTTGTGTTCATTTTTCATAGTGACAATGTGGCTACCTCGACTCTTATAAAACAAAGCCGCGCCCTTGAGTGCTAGGTTGTTGGACTCGGTTGCACCGGAGGTCCAGATGATCTCCCTAGGGTCTGCGTTCACCAATGCAGCCACCTGTGTTCGCGCTCGCTCTACCGCTTCCTGTGCTGTATAGCCGTAAGAGTGCGCGCTTGCTGGGTTGCCGAACTTTTCGGTTAGATAAGGAATCATTGCCTGGACAACGCGCGGATCAGTCGGTGTGGTGGCTGCATAGTCTAAGTAAATTGGAAGCCTTGAACTCATTGTAATTGAGTCTCCCTTGGTCTTTTTGAGAAGGCACGCTGGCCGTGCTCGACATTTTTTTGTTTGGACACCTGTGCCTCCCTGATAAGTACGTGGTCACGAGTTAAATTAAGCTGCTACAGCTGGTCGCAAATTAGAACCTTTGCGACTACTTCACCCCAGTAGCGAGTGTGACTTTTGTTAGTCTGCGCCTGGGCGACTGCCGCTTAATCCCAGCGATCGTCACGTACCTGGACCTCGTTATTTTCGATGCGAACGGGAAACGTGGCAGTGGGCTCATAAGCAGGTGCGGTTAATGCCTCCCCAGTTCGGATACTAAATCGTGCGCCGTGGCGCGGACAAATTATTTCATCACCTTCGATTGCGCCACCAGTGAGCCGTCCGGAATCGTGGGTGCAGACATCTTCGATAGCGTAGTACCTACCGCCTAGATTGCACACAAGAGCTTGTGCGCCATGTACGTCAACGACCCGCCAGTCACCCGGTAGAAGTTCGTCAGCTTTGGCAACTATCACCCAATCACTCATATCAACCCCATGAGCGTTCTCTCTGCGACAGCTACGAACTTTATGTAAACTTGCATGGTTGACATCGACACAAAATATTACAACACCCTGTTGGTGATTAATTAATAGGTTGGCATGGTGCTGTCAACTTGTTGAGCCCAAGCGTGAACGCCACCCGTGAGATTGCTAATCTTAGAAAAGCCATTTTGCTCTAAAAAAACGGCAATTTGCATGCTGCGCATGCCGTGGTGACAAATGCATACTATCGGTTGATTCACATCTAGCTCTGATAGCCTGTCTGGGATATCGTTCATCGGTATCGTGATTGCGCCAGCGATGTGGCAGGCTTGAAATTCCCATGGCTCGCGTACATCAAGCAGCGTAGGATTGACCCGTGTTGTGTCTGAGAGCCATGTCGATAAGTCTGGAGCGGTTAGGGCTTGCATGGTGATGGAGGCTGTCTATGAGGAGTAAGATTATATGCGTATGGTCACATTTTAAGCGTACCTGAAGTCGTCGTGTTAACTTTTTGGGTTACGCAGACTTTGATTTTTGTCTAAACGGATAGCACCTCTATGTCTGGTTCAATGGTCCGAAGTAGGCTGGTCATGCTAATGAGCGTACTTGATGTTGAGCTTGGGCATGACCCACATGCGCCCTGGAGGTGAACGCTAAGAAAGTTTCCGGAAAATCCTATTACATGAAGATCGCCACCATCTTTGCGCAGATAGGGCCGGATCTTCTCGTCAAGCATGACATTGATTTTGTCGAAGCGTATTTGATCTTCTGAGCTAAGGCCGGCAATTGCAACTGCCGCTGCAGCAACTAGGGCTTCTGAGGATGCATCAGCTGCAGGTGCCTCACGGAGTGGGACGGCAATTAGGCGGGCTAATTGTGGCCAATGCGCTTCGCCATCTTGTGTAATAGTCAGGCAGCTGTCGACATAAAATACATTGGTTACATGCTCAATGTTGAACAGTGCAGATGCAAGAGTGTCGGATTTTGCCTCTTCGGCGTTGTCGTAGGAGTGGGATATCCCCCAGGTAAGTGGTTCCTTGAGCATGAACTTCACCGCATTTGGATTTGGTGTGTCCTCTATTTCAGCAATTTTTGGCATTTCTGGTCCGTAAAGTTAGGGCATAGGTTACGTGCGGCAATTTTTGTGGCTTGTTAGGCATCTCCAATTGGGGCATGCATTGGGTCTGCCTCTGCTTCAGTTGAGGTGGTACCCTCTGAGGTGAAAGCGCTATGCAGAGTGTGCCACGGTAAAATTGCACACTTAACCCGCGTTGGCAAATCACTTATGCCAGCAAATACGGCAAGCCTTCCGATGTTTGGACAGGCTTCGTGAGATAACTTTCCGGTCGCCATGGCCAGAAATTCTTGGATTAGCGTCTCTGTCTCCGTGCGTGTTTTTCCCTTGACAGAGACGGTCATCATTGATGCTGATGCCTTGCATATCGCGCAAGATTCGCCCTGAAACGCAATATTTTCGATGCGATCATCATTCAGGGAAATGTCTACACTGATGTGATCACCGCAAAGAGGGTTGTGCCCGACCGCATGGTGTTGCGGGTGCTCAATTGTGCCGTAATTACGTGGTTTTTTATTGTGGTCAAGAATGACCTCCTGGTATAGGGACCTGTAGTCAGACATTATGTGAACACCTTTTGTACGGTGCGGATGCCATCGATGAGCGCATCGACCTCACGTATGTTATTGTAAAAAGCAAATGATGCGCGGGAGGTGGCTGGTATTTTAAAGCGTTGCATGACTGGTTGCGCACAGTGATGGCCCGTTCGTACGGCGACCCCATCTTGATTGAGCAGTGTACCAATGTCATGAGGGTGGACACCATCAACGGCAAAGGAAAGTACTGCAGCCTTGTGTTTTGCGGTGCCAATAATGCGCACCCCGGGCAGAGAGTTTATTTTTTCGGTTGCGTATTGCAGTAGATTAAGTTCGTGCGCAGCTATCGCGTCCATGCCAATTGTTGACAAGTAATCTACCGCTGCACCCAGGCCAATCGCCGCAGCGATTGGTGGAGTGCCGGCTTCAAATTTATGAGGGATTGTGTTGTAGATCGTTTTTTCAAATGTCACTGATAGGATCATATCCCCGCCGCCCTTGAATGGCTGCATGCTCTCCAAAATTGCGGCACGACCGTACAGAATCCCAATGCCAGTCGGCCCACATAGTTTGTGGCCAGAAAATGCGTAGAAGTCGCAATCTAGATCCTGTACGTCAACTTTAATATGTGGCGCAGCCTGTGCACCATCAATCAATATGGGTACCCCCCGTGCGTGAGCAAATGCAATCATTTCCTTTATTGGATTGATGGTCCCAAGAGCATTGGAAACGTGCGTTGCGCCAACAAACTTTGTGCGACTGTTAAAAAGTTTTTCATATTCGTCTATAAGAAGCTCGCCGGCATCGTTGATTGGGACTATGCGAATTTTTGCACCCTTTTCTTCGGCGAGCATCTGCCATGGAACAATATTTGAGTGGTGCTCAAGAGTGGTTAAGATAATTTCATCCCCGGGCCCAATCATTTTTCGGCCATAGCCATGCATTACCAGGTTGATCGCATCAGTTGTGCCGCTGGTAAAGATTATTTCGCGTTCGTTACTCGCGTTAATAAACGCTTGTAACTTGCGACGCGCCTCTTCGAATTCTGAGGTTGCAACTTCAGAAAGATAGTGCACTGCACGATTGATGTTTGCATGCTGCGTTGTCTGGTAGCGGGTCAGGCGGTCAATAACTGGTTGAGGCATTTGGCTCGACGCTGCATTGTCGAGATACACTAGAGGCTTGTCGTTCACCCTTAGGCTGAGTATCGGAAAGTCGGCACGAATACGTTCAACCTCGAATGCAGGAGAATTTTTGGATTTTTGTGCGGTACGAGTTATGTTCATGACTGGATGGTGGTTTGTTCAAGCACAGTTTTTTCAAGTGTTAGCTTGAGTGATGGAACGGGTATGCGTTCAATGATTTCTGCCCCGAACGCGTAAGTCAGCATATTGCGTGCCGCTAGCTCAGATAAGCCACGGCTCTGTAAATAGAAAACCTCTTCCTTGTCGAGCTGACCAATGGTCGCCCCATGTGTACATTTTACATCATCAGCAAAAATTTCTAATTGTGGCTTGGTGTCAATGCGAGCCTTATTAGTCAGCAGTAGATTGCGACTAGATTGCTTGGAGTCAGTACGCTGCGCGTTCTGCCGCACCATTATTTGTCCATTGAATACTGCGTGTGCGCTACCACCGACGATGCATTTGTGCATTTGTCGACTCACGGCATGAGGTTTTGCATGATCGATGAAGGTGTGCGTGTCGGCCAGTTGACGCTCTGAAATTAGCGCCAGCCCGTCAACAGCACATTCAGACTGCTCGTCTAACCTTAGGTTTAAATTATAGCGTGATATGCGTGAACCAAAAGCGACACTTACAGACTGATAATTGCTGGCTCGGTCAAGAGAGACTGCACAATTTGCAATATGAAAAGCCTTCGTGCTTTCGCGTTGCACTCTGATGTGATTGATATGTGCATTATCGAGCAACACAATTTCTGTTACTGAATTTGTGAAGTAAGGGCCATCCTGCAGGGAAACATAGTCTTCCACTATGGTTGCCTTGCTGTTAGATTCTGATAGCAATAAGAGGCGCGGATAGTTTGCGGTATCTTTCTGTGTTGCTATAAAGAGTACATGTATTGGCTGCGTAACTTTAGTATCGCGTGATACAAAAATCAATGCCGCATCGTTTAAGAATGCAGTATTAAGTGCCGCAAATGCGTTGTCATTAAATTTGATGTGGCGACCTAGGTGCGCCTCGATCGTTGCCGTGTGGAGTGAGTGATCGGCTTTTAGATGGGTGACGCTGATCCCCTTGATTTTCTGTTCACTAGATAGGTGGGGGGCATAAATTCCATCAATAAACACTAATCTAGTAATTGCCTCCTCAATATGGAAGTGCTTGATATCAATGAGCTTTAGCTCTGTTGTTTCACGCACCGGCTTAAAGGGTGTTTTTGTGAGCATGGATATATCGGTAAAGCGCCACTCCTCATCGCGTAGAGTTGGCACGGTGAGCGCGCTAACTCGGTCGATTGCCTCCGCACGTAGTGCATTAAGGTATGTTAGCGGGCTGGCCGACAAGTAAGGCTGGTCTGTTAGCAGGCTTGTTAAGTAATCCGCCTTAAGGGTTTGTGGCGAATTCATGCCGTTGCCCTTGCCGCGGCGTCGTTCTCAATCCCAACCCAGTCATATCCACGCGTTTCAAGTTCAAGTGCAAGCTCCTTGCCGCCAGTTTTAATGATGCGACCAGCCTCCATTACGTGAACATAATCGGGCACGATGTAATTCAGTAACCGCTGATAGTGAGTCACCAGAATGGTGGCATTGTTTTCATTGGCCAACTGGTTAACGCCATTGGCGACTATTCTGAGGGCATCAATATCTAGGCCGGAGTCGGTTTCATCGAGAATCGCTAGTCGTGGATCTAGGATTGCCATTTGCAGTATTTCATTACGCTTTTTTTCTCCGCCAGAGAACCCCTCATTAACGCTACGCTCTAGGAAGTCGGGATTCATTTCGAGTAGCTTCATCTTTTCCCTTACGAAGTCATCAAATTCGAGTGGGTCAAGCTCTTCGTGGCCGCGATGTGTTTGGACTGTGTTGTAAGTTAGACGCAGGAACTGACTGTTAACGACACCTGGTATCTCAATGGGATACTGAAATGCCAGAAATATACCAGCACGTGCCCGCTCTTCAGGCGCTAGGTCTAGCAAGTTTTTTCCTTCAAGCAATACCGTTCCACCTGTAATTTCGTAAGCGGAGTGGCCAGCGAGTATTTTAGAGAATGTGCTTTTTCCTGAGCCATTGGGGCCCATAATGGCGTGTATCTCACCACTTCTAACTGTTAGGTTTAGCCCTTTTAAAATTTCGGTGCCATTTACGGTTGCGCGCAAGTCGCATACCTCAAGCAAGATCTTGCTATTCTTTAAAATCATCCGACACTCCCTTCTAATTTGAAGCTCAGTAATGCAGTTGCTTCAACCGCAAACTCCATTGGCAATTGTTGAAATACGTCCTTACAAAATCCATTAATAATCATTGATACGGCAGTTTCCGCATCGATGCCGCGCTGTGCAAAATAAAATAGCTGATCTTCACCAATCTTTGAGGTTGATGCCTCATGTTCTATCTGGGAGCTGCTATTGGCCACTTGAATATAGGGAAAAGTGTGAGCGCCAGACTGTTGACCAACCAACATTGAGTCACACTGAGAGTAATTGCGGGCACCAGTTGCACTAGCCGCAACTTTGACCAATCCTCGATAGCTGTTGTTGGAGTGACCAGCTGAGATGCCCTTGCTGACTATGGTGCTACGTGTATTTTTGCCGATATGAATCATTTTTGTACCGGTGTCTGCCTGCTGATAGTGATTGGTGACTGCAACAGAATAAAATTCACCCACAGAGTTGTCTCCAAGCAATACACAAGATGGATATTTCCAAGTAATTGCTGAGCCGGTTTCAACTTGGGTCCAGGATATGCGTGAATTGACACCCTTGGCTAGGCCGCGCTTAGTTACGAAGTTGTAAATTCCACCAATGCCGTTCTCGTCACCGGCATACCAGTTTTGCACTGTCGAGTACTTTATGTCGGCATTATCTAGCGCTACGAGTTCTACAACTGCGGCGTGTAGTTGGTTGCTACTAAATGCAGGTGCCGTACAGCCCTCGAGGTAAGAGACAGAGGCCCCTTCTTCGGCAACAATAAGGGTGCGCTCGAATTGGCCAGATTCCTCGGTATTTATACGGAAGTAGGTTGATAAATCCATGGGGCATTTGACACCCTTTGGGATATAGCAGAAGGAGCCGTCAGTAAATACTGCGGAGTTGAGTGCGGCATAAAAGTTGTCGCTGGGCGGTATTACGGTACCGAGATATTTTTGAATTAACTCAGGGTGATCGGTAACGGCCTCCGACATCGAGCAGAAAATAATACCAACTTCGGCAAGCTTATGTTTGTAGGTGGTGGCTACCGATACGCTGTCGAAAATAACATCAACGGCGACGCCGGCAAGCGCCATGCGTTCGTGCAGTGGCACACCAAGTTTTTCAAAGGTACGTAATAATTCAGGATCAACTTCATCCATACTCTTTAATTTCGGTTTTTGTTTGGGGGCGGCGTAATAGCTGATGGCCTGGAAGTCAATTTTTGGATGATGAACATTTTGCCACCCAGGTTCCTCCATTTTTAGCCAAGCTTCGTATGACTTTAAGCGAAACTCAAGCAGCCACTCGGGCTCCTTTTTTTTCGCAGAAATCATTCGGATGGTGTCCGTGTTCAATCCCTTTGGGGCTACGTCAGTCTCAATGTTCGTTACAAAGCCGTGTTTGTAAGGCTGATTAACGAGATTTTCTAGTGTTGCGCTCATTTGGGGTTACCCTCGAGAATTCATCAAAGTCGAAGTAAGGTGCTTACCTATGCTTGCGCTATGTATTTTTTCGCTTCACCTGTTAGGTTAAAGCTTTCCCCGCAACCGCACATGCTGTCAATGTTTGGATTATCGAATTTAAACATCTGCCTGAGTCCATCTGTCACGAAATCAAGACGTGAACCCTTGATGTAAGGCAGGGTGGCATCATCAAATACCACCTTGGCGTTGTGTGCCTCAAATAGGTGATCACCAGTGGGTATTTCATCTGCGTAATCGTATGTGTAGGCATAGCCAGAGCACCCAACTTTTTTAACGCCGATGCGTAGAGCTAAGCCGCGGCCTCGTTTTGTGAGCTGAGCTTGAATTTGTTTTGCTGCACTTTCGGTTAGGGTTATCGTCATAATTCAGTTCCTGGTTATCGTCTAAAGCGAAGCCCAAAAATAGGCAGCTCTCTGAGGTGACTATGGCTAGTTGTCGTTATGTTGTACCACCGACTAAGCTAAGGACCGCTTTAATCCTGGCTGCTCTGCAAATAATTAGAGGGGTAACAAGATTAAGCTGACAAAGGCGCGACAATCACTTTATTAGTTGTTTGGCGTCTCGTGAAGTCAATAACTACGAGATACGCATGTATAAAATATAATACACACTACATTAAGGCCGGCACTTGTTTATCTAAGTTTATATCAATGGCGATCACTTTGGTTTCAGATTTAGATTGGGTGGCGTTGTCGACTATGTCTTGCAGGCTTATTCCCGCCATATATTTGTAAAGCGCTTCATTTAGCCCCATCCATAGGTCATGAGTGACGCACTGCCTGTCTTCGTGACAATTGGCCATTCCGCCACACCGAGTGGCATCGACTGATTCATCCACTGCTACAACAATATCTGCAATTGATATTTGCGTGCCAGGGCGCGATAAGCGATAGCCTCCACCTGGACCACGTATCGCAATTACAATCTTGCGTTTGCGTAACTTGCCAAATAGCTGTTCAAGATAAGATTGTGAAATCTTTTGATGCTCGCTGATGCTAGCCAGCGTCACTGGCTTATTGTTGCCGCGTAACGCTAGGTCAACCATGGCCATCACGGCAAAGCGCCCCTTAGTGGTTAGTCGCATAATTACCCTTTCTTTTTAGAGTGCATTAAGATCTGGCGCAAAAGTATCTACCACCATCTTCATTTCACCCTATTTTGGTCACTGTACGTCCTGTAAATTGTGCAGAAGCTAAATTGGGTCCTAATGTGGAATGATAGAATACCCAATTAATTTAGTCAACATTAAATTTATTCAATGCCTTTGTCTAAGTGGTTAGGATCAAATCCATCTGCGGCAATCCGTTCTTCCGCAAAATCCGCCCCCATTTTTTCTAAGTGTTCCAGAATGAGGTTGATGCGTTTGTCCACAACTATGCTATGCCCTAGTAGGCCGTGTATGGCTTGAGCCACGGGATCATTCTGATTGTTGCTAATGCCGTAAGCATTAAAACCCGGCATCTTTGTGGCTTCATCAAGAATGCGTGCTGGAATTCCTACGGCCGTGGCCCCCGCAGGTATATTTTTTGCAACCACGGCATTGGACCCTATCTTAGCCCCGTCCCCAATATGGATCGGGCCCAGAATTTTAGCGCCAGCTCCAATTACAACCCCGTTACCTAAGGTGGGATGACGCTTGCCATCTCTCCAAGAGGTTCCGCCTAGAGTAACACCATGATATAGCGTACAATCGTCACCAATTTCTGCGGTTTCTCCAATGACAACACCCATGCCATGATCAANNCCATGGTCAATAAAAAAACGCCGTCCAATAGTCGCCCCAGGATGAATTTCGATGCCAGTCAACAGGCGCCCCAAGTGAGACAGGAAGCGTGCAAGCCATCTAAGTTGGGTATCGTGCCATAGCCAGTGTGTTATTCGATGTATTAGGCGTGCATGGAATCCGGGATAACAAGTTATTACTTCAAATGTACTTCGCGCCGCAGGGTCACGAGCAAATACGCTGTTTATGTCTTCTTTAATTGATTGAAACATCAAGGCACCTAGGTTTTCTCGTTTGACGTCTTTTTGTGTTGAATAGTGTCTTTTCGATGCGTATTGTACTCAATTGTGGCCGTTAAAATGCCACGTAGAATATTAATTTCTTCTTGCTCTAGTCGGGCACGCGCGTATAGACGACGCAACTTCTGCATTAGTTTGGTCGATTGCTGTGTGCGTAAAAAGTCAATTTCAACAAGAGTCTCTTCTAGGTGCTGAAAAAATCTACCCACCTGTTCTGCCGATGCTGGGTTTAGGTCTGGCGGAATATATTCTTCTTGTTCTGTGGCTAGGCGTAACTCATAACACACCAGCTGTACTGCAGCTGCCAGATTGAGAGAGGTGTATGAAGGGTTGGTGGGAATGCGTACCATGAAGTGACACCGCGTTAACTCGTCGTTGGTTAGGCCGGACATTTCAGTACCAAATAAAAGTGCCACGGGCTGTTGTGTTGCCTGCTGAACCATGAGTGGCATTGCAGCGTGCGGGGTGAGCACCTCTTGTGAAATATCGCGCGCGCGCGCTGACATTCCTGCTACCAAAACAGAGCCCTGTAGCGCTTCATCTAGTGAGCTGCACACGATTGCTTTGTGTAATACATCCATTGCATTGGTTGCCATTGCATCTGCTTGGCGGTCAGGAAAACGTTGTGGATTGATTAAGTACAGATTTTCCAATCCCATCGTCTTCATTGCGCGCGCAGCCGCACCAATGTTGCCTGGATGAGTGGTATGACTAAGTACCACGCGTACATTATTTAAAATATCTTGTTTGTTCAAAGTGTAATCCGCACTAAAATACGGAATCGGAACAATCCGACCGTTCATTAAAAAGGCTCGTTATGCATCCCATGCTCACCATCGCAGTGAAGGCAGCTCGTCGTGCCGGAAATTTGATCCACCGTGCTGCCGGTAACTTGGATCATCTGACTGTTACAAAGAAGTCACATTCTGATTACGTTAGTGAGGTTGATCGTGCAGCCGAGCAGGTCATTATTACCACCTTGTTGGATGCTTACCCAGGCCATGCAATTCTAGCAGAAGAGAGTGGCGCTAGAGGCGACTCGGAGTATGTTTGGATTATTGATCCGCTCGATGGGACTACTAATTTTTTGCATGGCTTTCAGCAATATGCCGTGTCTATCGCATTGCAACATAACGGCGTGTTAAGTCAAGCGGTGGTGTACGATCCCACCAAAAATGATCTATTTACAGCCACGCGTGGCAGTGGCGCTTACCTGAATGATCGTCGGTTACGTGTGAGTAAGCGTATTGAGTTGGCTGATTGTTTGATTGGAACTGGATTCCCGTACACTCAATTTGAGCATTTGGATGCCTATATGAACATCTTGCGCGACATGATGCAAAAAACTTCTGGGTTGCGCCGACCGGGCGCTGCCTCGCTAGATCTTGCCTATACTGCAGCGGGACGTTACGATGGATTTTTTGAAACTGCTCTTAAGCCATGGGATATGGCGGCGGGATGTTTATTGATTACAGAAGCGGGTGGCTTGGTGGGAGATTTGCAGGGTAACGATTCTTATCTGCAAAGTGGCCATATTTGTGCAGGCAATCCAAAAGTATTTGCGCAGATGTTGCAAGTGATTGCGCCACATTTAACTCATGGACTAAAGAGTGGATAGTGGCACTGTTTCGATTATGCGATAAATTTTTATGTGTTGGCCTTTAAAGTCGTTTCGGTAATTATTAAGCAGACGCATTTTTAACTCTAGTGATACGTATAACTTCAGGTATCCCACGCAAGCTGCGCATTATATTGGCTAAGTGTATACGGTTGTTTACATGCAGAGTAAAGTATAGCGTGGTGCAGTCACCTTCGTTGGTGAAATGCACATTCTCAATGTTGGATTCAGCATCAGCAATTGCTGATGCTGCCTTTGCTAGTACGCCGCGTTGATTTGCTACAATTAATTTAATGTTGACTTCAAACGATTTAGTGATGCGCTTGTCCCATGACACGTCCAGCCATTTATCCATACCACCTCGCCCCTTATGCAGAGCAGGGCAGTCGTGTGTGTGCACCAATAAGCCCTGACCTTTTTTGAGGATGCCGATAATGGGGTCTCCTGGGATGGG
The DNA here is from genome assembly GCA_002470125.1 of Gallionellales bacterium UBA7399. GTDB lineage: Bacteria > Pseudomonadota > Gammaproteobacteria > Burkholderiales > Gallionellaceae > Nitrotoga. The sequence continues at coordinate 39,801 of DKNB01000080.1, forward strand.
ATGGCAACATTTAGCAAACTGTATTGCCATGCCTTCTGTTCCGATGATGATGATCGGCCCGCTAGGCTGATGATGTTCTGGAGTCACGCTGTCTCCGAGGCGAGCAAGTTGACGTGCAATCACCATACCAAGTCGCCTTCCCAAGGCGATATCAGCGAATATTTCTTGGCGTAATTTTGCACCAGTGTCTTTGAGTAATCTATCCCATTGAACGCTGCCAATATCTTTCTTATTGATTCCCAGTGAATGTAAGGCTTGATTCAGCAGGCGTTCACCTAATGCGGAAGATTCATCAAGATGCATTGTTTGGAGGGCATGTCGAATTTGACTGCGTGCCTTGCTGGTGACCACATAGCTTAGCCACACTGGATTTGGATGAGCGTGCGGTGCGGTTATAATTTCTACGCAGTCACCGTTTTTCATTTCGACGCGTAGTGGTGCTAGTTCTAAATTTACCTTAGCCGCCACGCAGCGATTGCCAATATCGGTGTGCACGCTGTAGGCAAAGTCTACGGCTGTTGCCCCACGGGGCAGCGCTAAAATTTTACCTTTTGGGGTAAAAACGTAAACTTCATCTGGGAAAAGGTCGACCTTGAGGTGCTCAAGAAATTCCATGGAGTCATCACTTTTACTTAAGCTCTCTAGCAAGCTTTGCAACCATTGATGGGTTTTGGTATGCAGATCATTAAGTGGCGTTTCTGCAGTTTTATACAGCCAGTGCGAGGCAACACCAGCCTCTGCAATTTTGTGCATCTCGTGGGTTCTAATTTGTATTTCGATGGGGCTGCCGTATGGGCCAAATAAAGTTGTATGCAAAGATTGATAAGCATTTGCTTTTGGAATTGCAATGTAATCTTTAAATTTACCGGGAATGGGCTTGTATAGGGCATGCAACAATCCCAGCACGAGATAGCAAGAGGGTGCATCGTTGACCACTACACGAAAGCCATAGATATCCTGCACCTGAGAGAATGTGAGTGATTTTGTTTGCATTTTATGATAAATGCCGTAGAGATGCTTTTCTCGTCCCTGTATCTGTGCAGATATTTTGTTATCCGCTATTCGTTGGTGAATGGCGTCTTGTATTTTTTTTACCACCTCTCGACGATTGCCGCGGGCGGCTTTTAGCGCCTTGGATAAAATATCGTAACGTGTTGGATGTAGATTTTTAAAGCTTAAATCTTCCAACTCTTGATGTATGGAATTGAGGCCTAGGCGATTGGCGATCGGCGCATAGATCTCCATGGTCTCGCGCGCAATATGCTCACATTTTTCACGCGACATTGACTTTAGTGTACGCATGTTATGAAGACGATCTGCGAGTTTAATTAAAATAACACGTACGTCACGCGCCATTGCCAAGAGCATTTTTCGGAAATTCTCTGCTTGTGCATCCTCTTTTGTCTGAAATTCAATTTTATCTAGTTTACTCAAGCCCTCAACTAGCGTAGCTACAGGTTTTCCAAAAGTGCTAGCTACGTGCGCATTGCTGATATGGGTGTCCTCTACCACGTCATGAAGCAATGCCGCCATGATGGTTTGTGCATCGAGATGTAACGGAGTGAGAATGCGAGCGACGGCTATGGGATGCGAGATATAAGGTTCGCCAGACTTGCGTAATTGACCTTCATGCGCCTTGTTGCTGAAACTGAGTGCTTGTTTAATGCGTTCCACATCTTCTGGTTTGAGATAAGCGGAAACTTCTTGCAGGAGTGTGTCTGCATCAGACATGGTGCACCTCAAATTTTTTATTAGGCGGACTCGGCTCTGAAGTGCAGCTTTTTACGGGTAAATTTAGGCGGCTAGCTGTAATGATATGGTAGCCACTTAGATGACCCAAGCAGGGGGTGCAGATGAGAGATATTTGTAATCTGCCAGCGAGCAAAGATACCACACTATAACGGCGACTACTGGTGTATTTGTGTAAGCATCCGACGTGATTAAAAGGAAGCGGGCATCTGTGAGTGCATATAAAGTCCTGAAATTAATGGCCTCATTTCGGGTATTCTTAGCTAAGATGACGCACTGTGTTTGTGTGATATTTTTGCAGTAGATGGCTTCGTCAATTGATCTGTTATGCAATAAGTTGCAAGGCTGGCTTATGCACCCCATTGCTAGACTGAATCGGTTTTTTGACGAATTTCGTATTAAATTATGCAGTATTGACACAAAGTATTTAACTATATGAATCCATTGCTTGATTTTTCAAGTTTGCCCCGTTTCGGGGACATCAATCCGGAGCACATTGCTCCGGCGCTTGATCAACTTTTGACAGATGGTCGCGCACTGAACGAACAACTTGTGGCGGATAAGGCCATTCCCACATGGCATAATTTTATGCAACCTTTGATAGATGCTGATGAGCGCCTATCTCGGTTGTGGGGGCAGATTTCGCATTTGAATTCGGTGATGAACGCGACGTTGCTGCGGGAGGCGTACAATACGAACTTACCTAAAGTTACTCAGTATTGCACTGAATTGGCACAAAATTTTGCCTTATTTAAGAAGGTGGCCGACATACACACCAGTCCAGAATTCTCTTCTTTGAGTGAGGCGCGACAGAGGATTATTGAAAATCAGTTACGTGATTTCCGTCTTGGTGGAGCTGAATTGGAAGAGGAAAAAAAGACAAGATTCATGGCGATTCGTGAGGAGCTGTCTGCCTTGTGCGCACGTTTCTCGGATAACGTTTTGGATGCTACCAATGATTTCATATGGTTGGTTGAAGATGAGAAAGATTTGTCCGGAATTCCAGTAGATGAGCGTCAGGTTGCTGCAGAGGCGGCACAAGAGATCGGGAAATCTGGTTGGCTTTTTACTTTGAAGGCACCCTCTTATGGCCCGCTGATGCAGTATGCAGATAATCGTGCATTGCGCAAAATTATGTACACTGCCTACATCACTCGAGCCAGCGAGCTTTCTGCAAGTGCCCTGGCAACGGATCAATCCAAGCTAGACTGGAATAATGCACCACTAATCATAAAGATTTTAAAGTTGCGCTCAGAAGAAGCAAATCTATTGGGGTTCGCTAATTTTTCTGAGTTGTCGTTGGCAACTAAAATGGCGGACACATCGCAGCAGGTTCGAGATTTTTTGGGTGATTTGGCACGATGTGCACGACCATTTGCGGAAAAGGATCTTGCGGAGTTGCGTGAATTTGCTTTTATAAAATTTAATATAACAGACCTACAGGCATGGGATATTAGTTATGTGAGTGAGCATTTGCGTCAACAAAGATATGATTTTTCAGAGCAAGAAGTGAAGCAATATTTTCCAGAAGATAGTGTATTGAGTGGCATGTTTAAGTTGGCAGAAAATTTATATGACTTAACTATTCGTGCCGCATCGTCACCCACGTGGCATGAAACCGTGAGGTTTTATGATATTTTAGATGCCAACGGAAGGTTGGCAGGTCAGTTCTATCTTGATTTATATGCACGCAGCAGTAAGCGTGGTGGAGCGTGGATGGATAGTGCCATTACACGTCGTCGCGTCGCAGCCGGTATTCAAACTCCAGTAGCATATCTCAACTGTAATTTCGCTGCCCCAGTGGGAGGGAGATGTGCGCAGTTCACGCACGATGAAGTGATTACTCTATTCCATGAGTTTGGTCACGGATTACATCATCTTTTAACTCAGGTTGAGGATCTTGGTGTATCTGGTATTAATGGTGTGGAATGGGATGCAGTTGAGCTGCCCAGTCAGTTCATGGAAAATTTCTGCTGGGAGTGGGATGTTCTACAAAACTTAACAAGACACGTGGACACTCAGAAAAAATTATCACGTACATTATTTGATAAAATGTTGGCGGCAAAAAACTTTCAGAGTGGCTTGCAAACATTGCGACAAATAGAGTTTGCCCTGGTGGATATGCGCCTGCATAGTGATTTTAATCCGAATGGCACGCAAACTGTTCAACAATTGCTGGATGAGGTGCGTGACAAGACTGCGGTACTTGCCCAGCCTGTGTTCAATCGCTCTATAAATAGCTTCTCACATATTTTTTCAGGCGGCTATGCAGCCGGTTATTACAGCTATAAATGGGCAGAGGTGTTATCCGCTGACGCGTACAGTCTCTTTGAGGAAGGCGGAGTGTTTGATTTGACGCCAGGCCTTCGTTTTCGTGATGAAATATTGGCGGTTGGTGGTAGTCGAGATGCGATGAAGTCTTTCGTGGCATTTAGAGGTCGAAAGCCAACAATTGAGGCCTTGTTGCGACATAGTGGTTTGTCGGTAGTAAATTAATATGAAGCTTGCAACATGGAATGTGAATTCACTCAAGGTGCGCCTTGCTTACACGTTGGATTGGTTGGCGATTAATCAGCCAGATGTGCTTTGCTTGCAAGAAACCAAACAAGAAGATAGTAAATTTCCGCTTGTTGAATTTCAGCAGGCCGGCTACCAGGCTGTTTTTATGGGGCAAAAAACATATAACGGCGTTGCTATTATTAGTAAGCTATTGCCTGAGAACGTGATTTATGGGATACCCAATTTTTTGGATGAACAAAAACGCATGATTGCCGCTACGTTGGGCGATGTGCGTGTGGTGTGCATTTATGTGCCAAACGGCCAGTCTGTCGGTTCGGATAAGTATGAATACAAGCTGGCGTGGTTGGATGCCTTATGTGAATGGCTGAAAGCCGAATTGGTTAAATATCCAAGGCTTGTGCTATTAGGTGATTACAATATTGCACCAGAAGACCGTGATGTTTGTGATCCATTGGCATGGGCAGGTAGTGTGCTTGTGAGCGAGCCAGAGCGTGCGGCGTTTCGAGCGCTCGAGAAGCTTGGGCTATGGGATAGCTTCCGCTTGTTCGAGCAGCCTGATAAATCGTATAGCTGGTGGGACTACCGTATGATGGCATTCCGTCGCAATTTGGGATTGCGTATTGATCATATCTTGCTGAGTGAAGCGCTGAAACGAAATTGCATATCATGTACGATAGACCGTACAGTGCGCAAATTAAATCGCCCGTCAGACCACGTGCCAGTCTTGGTGAGTGTTGCCGTATAGATTCGTGACATTGAATTTAAAATTAAGAGAGCGTGGTTTCGTCTGCGATAGGACGGCTAAAGTTGTACGTCTCAAAAGTTATTGAGCATCCCTTATTTGAGATTGCTGTCCAGACCAGATAGCACTATCTCAGCGGCACGCAATATGGCACGTGCTTTATTTTGCGTCTCCGTCCACTCGCTGGCTGGAACAGAGTCAGCGACCAACCCCCCACCAGATTGAACGTAAAGAACCCCCTCCTTTATAACCGCGGTACGAATGGCGATGGCGAGATCCATGTCACCGTTAAAGGAGAGGTACCCGACTGCGCCGGCATAAATTCCGCGTTTCGAGGGCTCTAGCTCATCGATTATCTCCATTGCGCGCACCTTGGATGCGCCACTTACTGTGCCAGCTGGAAAGGTGGCCTTCAGCACTTCGATTGCATCGAGTTCAGGCTTAAGTACGCCCTCGACATTCGATACAAGATGCATTACATGAGAGTACCGCTCGATTACCATCTTCTCTGTGAGCTTGACAGTTCCTTGTTGTGCGACCCGTCCAACATCATTACGTCCTAAATCTATGAGCATTAGATGCTCCGCCAACTCCTTTGGATCGCTTAATAGTTCTTGCTCCAGTTCAATATCCTGTTGTGATGTTTTTCCGCGTGGACGTGTACCAGCAATGGGACGAACAGTAACATTTTTACCTTCAAGTCTGACTAAAATTTCTGGTGAGGCACCAACCACGTGGTGGTCGCCCATGTCGTAATAGAACATGTAAGGCGATGGATTGATGGAGCGCAGCACACGGTAAAGATTAAGAGGTGAGGCAGGGAATGGTTGGCTCATACGTTGCGAAGGAACGACCTGCATGACGTCGCCATCGAAAATATAATGTTTGGCCTTCTCTACGGCCTGCTTGTAGGCCTCTTCGCCAAATTCAGATGTGGCTTGCTGAGGGGGAAAGTGTGGTGCCTCGGGTATTTTGACTGGCTGACGCAGCAAATAAACCAGCTCCTGTAGGCGTTTATGCGCCAAGGCGTAAGCGTTCTTCAACTCTGGATTGGCATACACAATAAGTGTCAACTTACCAGATAGGTTATCTATTACAGCCAGTTGTTCAGTAAGCATGAGCAAGATGTCTGGCGTGCCAAGTGTGTCTTGTTTTTTTGTCTTAGCTAGGCGTGGCTCGATGTAACGTACAGTGTCATATCCGAAGTAACCAGCGAGTCCACCGACAAAACGGGGAAGACTAGAGAGTGGTGCGACCTTGAAATGAGACTGATAATCCTTGATAAAGTCTAGTGGATTGTCCACGATTTTCGTGACTTCTTCTGTTGGGGTGGTTAGTGTGATGCGTTTGTCGTGCACAACAATACGTGTGTTGGCTGGTAGGCCTATGAAGGAATATCGACCGAAGCGCTCCCCACCCTGCACCGATTCCAAGAGATAAGAGTAGGGCTTGTTGGCCAGCTTGAGATATAGCGATAAAGGTGTATCTAGATCTGCAAAAGTTTCTACAATCAGCGGGATGCGATTGTATCCTTGCGCGGCAAGCTGGTTAAAGGATTCTTCTGAGATCAGGTTGGACACGGGTTAATCTTATCTCAAAAAGTGGGAGTATGGTGACATTGAGATGCGAGTGGTCACAGTAAGGCGAATTGCTGCCATTTGTTTAAGTGCTAGTGTCGCTAGGTTACAATTTTTTAATCAATCCCATTGCCTCTGGCAGGGAATTGATTGCGGCATCTAAATCTAGATTGCTCACTGGCTCGCCATGATTGTAACCGTACGATACGCAAATTACTGGGCAGCCAGCTGCACGTGCCGCAATTGAGTCGTTGAGCGAATCTCCAATTAATAAAACCTGCTCTATAGGAACGCCGAAAAATTTAGCGGCATGCAGCAACGGCAGGGGATGCGGTTTTTTTTCAATCAAGCTGTCACCAGACAGGATTATTTCGAAATAATGTTTGAGTCCGGAACCGGCGAGTAATGGCTCTGTGTAACGCTTTACTTTATTGGTAATGCACCCTAAACGAAAACCAGCAATCCGCATGGCTTCCAATCCAGCGATTACGCCGTCAAAAGGTTTGCTATGCAAAAGCAATTCAGTATAGTGCTTTTCAAAAATAGGCAACGCCTTGTTATATAGATCCACATTGGGTTCGGTATCCATGCTGCCTGTTAGTGCGCGTTTCACCAGCCAGCTAACACCGTTGCCGATGTAACTTATTAGCAAGTCTTGTGGTGCAGCTGGATAACCGAGGTCGTCCAACATAAGATTGGCGGAGGCCGTTAACTCTGGCGCGGTATGAAGTAATGTCCCATCTAGATCTATTAGAATAGCGCTGATGTTTAGTGGAAAAGTGGCCTGCTGCATTATTTTACTGATCTTGCTAATTCGGCACGCAGCGCTGCGATGATGGAGTTGTAGCGATTTGGATCGGTATCCTTTCCTGCACCATAGATGGCGGAGCCAGCTACAAAGGTATCGCAACCGGCTGCTGCGATTTCTGCGATGTTGGCGGTGTTTACACCACCGTCTATTTCGAGCATGATTTTGTGACCGCTGTCATTTATTTTTTGACGCGCGGTACGCAGCTTGTTTAGTGCGTCCGGAATAAATTTCTGACCACCAAAGCCAGGATTAACAGACATAATAAGGATTAGATCGACTTTATCCATGACGTGATCAAGGTAGCTTAAGGGTGTGCCGGGGTTGAATACCAGCCCTGCCTTGCAGCCACACTCCCGAATCAAGCCTAGAGTGCGATCTATATGCTCGGATGCCTCTGGATGGAAAGAGATAATGTTTGCGCCTGCTTTGGCAAAGTCTGGAATGATACGGTCGACCGGCTTAACCATTAAATGCACATCAATTACTGCCTGAGTAATTGGGCGAATGGCAGAGCACACGAGAGGACCAATGGTGAGGTTGGGAACGTAATGATTGTCCATAACGTCGAAATGAATGATATCTGCGCCAGAGGCGATGACATTGGTTACCTCTTCGCCGAGTTTGGCGAAATTTGCAGAAAGAATGCTGGGTGCAATTTTGTACATGACGGTGCCCTTGGCTGTATGTTTGATTTGAGATAGACATTCTACCCGAAACGATCCAGATAGATAAAGCTGACATCGATCTGGTGGCTTGGTGAATGCCACTTCTGGGCAGACACAAGAATGGCGTTAAGTTGCAAGAGGCTATGGTTCGCCTATAAGATTGCCACCATATTTTTGCAATAGATTCAGCATGGCCGCTGCTTTGTCGAGGGTTTCTTGATATTCTGCATTGGCTTCGGAGTCCGCTACGATGCCACCACCCGCCCAAAGACAGATTTCATTGTTGGTATACACGAGGGTGCGAATAGTAATGTTGCTATCCATGTCCCCATCGAAACCAATATAGCCAATTGCACCACAATATATCCCGCGTCGATTGGGTTCCAGCTGATCTATAATTTGCAGAGTGCGTTGTTTTGGCGCACCAGTGACAGAGCCACCAGGAAAGCAATCACGTAGCAGCATTATGGCGTCACAGTTTGCTGCAAGTTGGCCGGTGATCGTGCTTACCAGATGATGTACCTGAGCAAAACTTTCTAATCTAAATAGCTTGGGCACCTGAATTGAACCAGATGTGCAATTTTTCCCGAGATCGTTGCGTAGTAAATCAACAATCATTAGATTTTCAGCTAGATCTTTCGGACTACAAAGCAATTCCTCTGCTATTTTTTTGTCTTCATTTGAATTAGGAAGGCGTGGGCGCGTACCTTTTATCGGATTTGTTTCGACGTGTCCTTGGTGTACCTGTATAAATTGTTCTGGTGAAGTGCATAGAATTTGTGTGTGTGGAAGATTGAGAAAAGCGGAATATGGTGCTGGGCTGAGGCGACGCAATTCGAGGTATGCATACAAAGAATCACCAGAAGCTTTTGCCGCATAGCGTTGCGCTATGTTTACTTGGTAGCAATCGCCAGCTCGTAAGTAGTTTTGTATCGCGTCAAATGCAAATTGGTATTCAGTACGAGTAAAGTTGGAACGAATGCAACCATGCACTTTAAAGCTTGGTGAGAATGGGCCACTTTTTTTATGCAGTCGTGCGAGAATATTTGGCAGAACCTTTGCGGTTGCTTGCTCGCGTTGCTGCGATACAAGCCGCCCAGTTTTTTCTTGATGATCTAGTATGATCGCCCAATCGTAGATGCCTATCATCATATCTGGTAAGCATTTAGCGTCATCAGCTTGCTGAGGTAGGTGAAATAGGCGACGTGCCAAATCGTAACCCCAGTAACCCAATGCGCCGCCCGAAAATGGGATGCCAGGTATTGCTGGGACAGACTCCCCTAATTGCTGACGCAAGAGATCAAATGGATCTGTCGCTAAACTGTGTGTGCCTGCCTTATTGGTTATCTCGGTGTAGGCGCCGCGTGTCACCAGTGTTGTGATTGGTTGAGCGCACAAGATGTCATAGCGCCCCAATCCACCGCTATCCAGCCAAGCCGCCCAAGGCAGGTCGGCAATGGCTGCATAATAAGCAGCAGCATTGGCGGCATATGGAAGGCGGGTGCTATAAAGCATAAGTGTGGGCGGATGACAAAAGCAGCGCAAGCCGTTTCATGGATGTGCTGGGTTGGCGCGCGTTTCGCCCTGTAGATTCATCCAAATGGCTGAATGAGTATGTGGTATGACCAGATGAGCCCTGGTTTGTATTAGAAGGGAGCCCGCATGGGTCAGCGAATCAGGATTTCTGGACCAATCTTACCTTCACTGATTTCCCGCAGAGCAATCACGGTGGGCTTATCTTTACACCCCTCTACCAAGTGGCTGGCACCGTTGGCTAATTGACGTGCGCGATAAGCGGCAGCCAGAGTCAATTCAAATCGGTTTGGAATATTAATCAAACAGTCATCTATCGTTACACGGGCCACGGCGTCATTCCTTCTGCAATTGGGTAATTAAATCTTTGTGGTGTGTTACTTGCCTGTTGCACTGAAGTCCCGCAGCAATAATAATTGCATTGAGTTGCTCTAAGGCGAGGGCTATATCGTCGTTGATGATAACATAATCAAACTCTGTTACATGACTGATATCTTCTTTTGCAGCGTTTAGGCGCTGTGAAATGACCTCTGTGCTGTCTTGCCCACGCCCCTGGAGGCGGTCTTTTAGGGATGTTAAAGATGGTGGCAGTATAAAAATGCTAATGCAATTTTGGAATGATTGCCGTACCTGCAGTGCACCCTGCCAATCTATTTCCAACAGAATGTCACGTCCCTCTGAGATTTCCTTTTCAATCCATGATGTTGAGGTGCCATAAAAGTTGCCATACACCTCGGCACTTTCCAAAAAGTCACCATTTTTTCGCATGGTCAAGAAGGTTTCATGACTTACAAAATGATAGTCTCTGCCCCCTAGCTCGTTGGGGCGTGGTGTGCGTGTTGTGTAGGAAACTGATAGGCTAACCTGTTTGTTACGAGCCAGCAGCAATTGAACTAGGGTGGTTTTTCCTGCGCCAGATGGCGCGCTAATGATGAATAAATTTCCTACCATATTGTTGTATTTTTCATAGAAATGCTGTTGTCAAAATGTAAAAATTGACCTCAAGTCACGTTTGAATTTTATCATCTAATTTGGCTGATATCGTTAAAAATTCAACGTTTACTTGAATTGTGGGTTATTCGCGACAAGCAGTCTATCCGATGTTGCGATAGTCAATAAATTAAATCCCTGAGTTCGTGAGGCGTTACGATCGTATGCATTTAATTGCGCCAATGTAATTTGGGGTGGTCGGATTTGTGTCTCACTTCTGTGCGAATGCTGGCTTCTGGTTGCTGTTCTAGCCGAGACAAGGTAATATTTCCGACCTTTCATCTTGAATTTTTGCTGTAATTTTATGTAGGGTGGCGCCATGACAGTGCGGCCATTACTTTTTTTGCGAGGCAGTATTATTAATAATGGACAGCGTGTGAAATATTCTTTGTTGCCAATTCAGCAGGGCTTGTACGATCCGAGTCGTGAGCATGATGCTTGCGGTGTAGGTTTTGTTGCTCACATCAAGGGTAAGCAAAGCCATAATATTGTACGGCAAGGCTTGCAGATATTGGAAAATCTTGCCCACCGCGGTGCGGTGGGCGCTGATCCATTGGCCGGAGATGGCGCTGGAATTCTTATTCAAATTCCGGATGCATTGCTGCGTAAATTTTGTGTGGCGCAAGACATATTGCTACCGGCAGCTGGAGAGTATGGGGTGGGTATGTTATTCCTGCCACGCGATACTGAGATGCGTGCCACATGCGAGCGAGTGATTGCTGACGTAGTCATCGCGGAGGGTCAAATTCTGTTGGGCTGGCGCGATGTGCCAGTAAGTAATGACGGCCTAGGTGAAAGTGTCAAGGCTGTAGAGCCGATGGTGCGCCAGGTGCTTGTTGGGCGTGGCGTGAGTTGCACAGATACGGATAGTTTTGAACGCAAGCTGTTTGTTATTCGCAAGGTTGTGGAGCATGCAGTGCGTAAGCTCGCTAACGGGCATGGGCAAGGGTTCTATATACCCTCCTTGTCCGCACGTACCATTGTGTATAAAGGTATGCTGTTGGCCGATCAAGTGGGCAGATATTATATTGACCTTCAAGATGAGAGTATGGTCAGTGCGCTAGCATTGGTTCACCAGCGTTTCTCCACTAACACCTTCCCTTCTTGGGATTTAGCGCACCCATTTCATATGATTGCGCATAACGGTGAGATCAATACCTTACGTGGCAATGTCAACTGGATGACGGCGCGTCATGCAGCCATGTCATCCAGTTTGCTGGGTGCAGATTTGGAAAAGCTGTGGCCGCTGATCATGGAGAATCAATCTGATTCTGCTTGCTTTGATAATGCCTTGGAGTTACTGGTGGCAGGCGGATATTCGTTACCGCACGCTATGATGATGTTGATTCCAGAGGCTTGGGCAGACAATGCCTTAATGGACGAAGAGCGCCGTGCTTTTTATGAGTATTACGCTGCCGTA
>DKNB01000002.1 GCA_002470125.1 Gallionellales bacterium UBA7399
ACTCGTAAGCAAGCAGAAGACATTGCAACAACTAAGATGCCAGATCTGACCGCCGCCGATATGGATGCTGCAGTACGAACCATTGCTGGCAGCGCGCGCAGCATGGGTATTGTTGTGGAGGGCGCATAAAATGACACATTGCTCTAAGCGTTATAAAGGCCTGGTTGCCAAGGTTGATCGGAACAAGACCTATCCCATGGACGAGGCATTGAACTTGGTTAAGGAAACTGCTCAGGCCAAGTTTGATGAGTCTATAGATATAGCGATCAACCTAGGTATTGATGCACGTAAGTCTGATCAGTTGGTGCGGGGTGCCGTGGTATTGCCTAAGGGTACTGGCAAAACAGTGCGTGTTGCCGTTTTTGCTCAGGGCGCCAAGGCTGATGAGGCCAAGGCTGCTGGTGCAGACATTGTTGGCTTTGAAGACCTGGCGGATAGCATTAAGGCCGGCAATATGGACTTCGATGTGGTGATAGCCTCGCCTGATGCCATGCGCATTGTTGGTCAGCTAGGTCAGATCTTGGGCCCTCGTGGGTTGATGCCAAATCCTAAGGTAGGTACGGTCTCTGTTGATGTCGCGGGTGCGGTGAAAAATGCTAAAGCTGGTCAAGTGCAATATCGTACCGATAAGAATGGCGTTGTGCAGTGCACCATTGGGCGTGCATCGTTTGCGCCAGAGGCGTTACGTGAGAATTTGTTGGCACTAATTGATGCCCTAAACAAAGCCCGGCCAACGACCGCCAAGGGTGTTTATTTAAAGAAGGTGTCTATCTCTAGCACCATGGGTGTTGGTATTCGGATCGAGCAAACTAGCTTTACAGGGTAGGCGTGTGCTGGCGGTACCTTTGAGTTCGACAGCGTGTAGTGTGATTGAAAATTAGTGACATGATTGATTGTCGTGTCACTTTAAAAGACTTTGAACTGCTGGTTTTATCGGCAGCTTATCAAAGACCGTAGGCACCCGATAGGGTTTAATGGAGAGGCGTTTGGCAGCAGCAATATTGCCTTTTATGCCACAACACCTACGCAGATAGTGTGCCTGTAGTAACCAGAGGCAGTGTTTTTTATGTTGCCCCTATGGCTGCATGGCATGTTTTTAACGATGGACCACAAAGCTTGTTTTGTGTGCCAATTATGAAGATGGAGAATCGCTTGGGTCTTAATCTGCAAGAAAAACAAGCAATAGTGACTGAGGTCAATGCACAGGTGACACAGGCTCAGACAATAGTACTGGCAGAGCATCGCGGTATAGGAGTTAGTGACATGACTAAGTTGCGTGCTAATGCCCGTCAGTCTGGAGTGTACTTTCATGTATTGAAAAATACACTGGCGCGTCGTGCTGTAGTGGGTACCCCATTTGAGGCCCTGGCTGAAAAAATGGTCGGCCCGTTGGTGTACAGCATAAGCGCTGATCCTGTTGCGGCAGCAAAAATAGTACATGAGTTTGCCAAGACGAACAATAAGCTTGTTATTAAGGCAGGCGCAATGGTTGGTTCTTTGATGTCTGCGGAGCAGGTCGCTGTGTTGGCAGCTATTCCAAGTCGAAACGAACTGATTGCACGCTTGATGGCAACCATGAATGCTGCAGCCAGCACATTTGTGCGTACTTTGGCAGCTGTTCGTGACAAGAAGGAAGCCGAAATGGCCTCCGCTTAGCACCGTTATAAAACTTTTGAATTAAATATTAGGAGATCGACATGGCTGTTAATAAAGCTGACATTCTGGACACAATTTCACAAATGACCGTGCTTGAGTTGTCTGCATTGATTAAAGAAATGGAAGAGAAGTTTGGCGTGTCTGCCGCTGCAGTTGCAGTTGCGGCACCCGCTGCCGCCGCCGCTGCCGCTGAGCAAACTGAATTTACCGTGCTGCTGAGCTCTGCTGGCGATAGCAAAGTAAACGTGATCAAGGTGGTTCGCGCAATTACTGGCCTTGGACTCAAGGAGGCAAAAGATCTGGTGGATGGTGCGCCAAAACCAGTGAAAGAAGGCGTTAACAAAGCTGATGCTGATGCCATCTTAAAGCAGCTGATTGAAGCGGGCGCAACTGCTGAAATTAAGTAAATGTCGTATGTGCCAAAAGGCTGACGGATATCCGCCAGCCTTTTGGTGTTTTAAGAAGATAGCGAACAGCAAACTTTTAGACGTTTTTTGTTCCTTATCTTTTCCCTCGGTCGTGGAGATATCATGAGTTATTCGTTTACTGAAAAAAAACGTATTCGTAAAAGTTTTGCGAAACGTATTGGCGCCCTGCCGATACCATTTTTACTGTCAACGCAGCTGGAATCCTACAGCGCCTTTTTGCAGGCTGGCGTACCACCAGAGCAGCGCATTAATGATGGGCTACAGGCGGCGTTTCACTCTATCTTCCCGATTGAAAGTCATAACAAGTATGCACGCCTTGATTTTGTTAGTTACAACTTGGGCATGCCACCATTTGATGTCAAGGAGTGCCAGCAGCGTGGCTTAACTTACGCATCTCCGATACGTGCGCGTGTACGCTTGACCCTGTTTGACAAAGAGGCTTCCAAGCCAACCGTTGTGAAAGAGGTTAAGGAGCAAGAGGTGTACATGGGCGAGATACCGCTGATGACGAACACAGGCTCGTTTGTTATTAATGGCACTGAGCGTGTAATTGTGTCGCAGTTGCATCGCTCACCTGGTGTATTTTTTGAGCATGACCGCGGCAAAACGCACAGCTCAGGCAAGTTGCTGTTCTCCGCACGCATCATTCCATACCGTGGTTCGTGGTTAGATTTTGAGTTTGACGCTAAAGACTACGTTTATTTCAGAATAGATCGTCGCCGCAAAATGCCGGTAACAATCCTTTTGAAATCATTGGGATACACAAACGAACATATACTGTCCGCTTTTTTTGAGTTTGACACCTTCCATATTGGCAAGAAAGGCATCCAGTTCGAAGTGATGCCAGAGCGATTGCGTGGTGAGATGGCACGCTTTGATATTCTGAACAAAGCCGGAAAATTGATTGTACCTGGCGGCAAGCGCATTACCGTTCGCCACATCCGTGAGATACAAGAGGCGGGTATTGACAAGCTAACCGTGGGAGAAGATTTTCTATTTGAGCGTGTCCTAGCGCATAACGTGATAGACAAAGATAGCGGTGAGATTATCGCTACCGCCAATGATGAGGTTAATGAAGTACTTCTGGCCAAGCTGCACGCGGCTGGAGTGAAAAAGATTCACACGTTGTATATCAACAATCTTGACCAAGGTGGCTATATTTCACAGACTTTGCGCTCTGATGAAACCACTGACCAGTGGTCGGCACGAGTTGCTATTTATCGCATGATCCGTCCAGGCGAGCCGCCGACAGAGGATGCGGTAGAGAATTTATTTAATGGCCTATTCTTCTCTGAGGAGCGATACAACCTGTCAGCCGTGGGACGTATGAAGTTTAACCGTCGCGTTGGATCGGATGAGCTGACTGGTCCGATCACTTTGTCTAATGAAGATATTGTGGCGGTTATTAGAATAATGGTTGAGTTAAGAAATGGGCGTGGTGAAATTGATGATATCGACCACTTAGGTAATCGGCGTGTACGTGCTGTGGGTGAGTTAGCTGAAAATCAGTTCCGCACTGGGTTGGCACGTGTTGAGCGTGCAGTTAAAGAGCGCTTGGGTCAGGCCGAGGCAGACAATCTGATGCCACATGACCTGATTAACGCGAAGCCAATTTCTGCAGCAGTCAAGGAGTTCTTTGGCTCTAGTCAGTTGTCGCAATTTATGGATCAAACCAACCCCTTGTCCGAGGTGACGCACAAGCGTCGAATTTCTGCGCTTGGACCGGGCGGATTGACCCGTGAGCGCGCTGGGTTTGAGGTGCGTGACGTGCATCCGACACACTATGGTCGTCTGTGTCCGATTGAGACGCCAGAGGGTCCAAATATTGGGTTGATCAACTCCTTGGCGTTGTATGCACGTATTAATAATTATGGATTTATCGAGACACCGTACTGTCAGGTGACCAAGGGTAAGGCAACCGATGAAGTGAAGTACTTGTCCGCAATCGAGGAGGGTAAATTCACTATTGCCCAGGCCAATGCCGATCTAGATAACAAGGGAAGATTTACTAATGATGTAATTTCATCCAGGCAGCACAACGAGTTTGTGTTGGCTTCCCCCGACCAGATTGAGTATATGGATGTGGCGCCCGCCCAGGTGGTATCGGTTGCGGCGGCATTGATTCCATTCTTGGAGCACGATGACGCGAACAGGGCATTGATGGGTGCCAACATGCAACGTCAGGCTGTGCCGTGTTTACGTGCAGAAAAAGCGTTGGTTGGAACTGGGATCGAGCGTACTGTGGCCGTCGATTCGGGGACCACCGTGCAAGCATGGCGCGGTGGGCGCATAGACTACGTGGATGCTGGTCGTATTGTGGTACGCGTCAATGACGACGAGACCACGCACGGCGAGGTCGGTGTCGATATTTATAATTTGACTAAGTACACTCGCTCAAATCAGAACACCAATATTAATCAACGCCCGTTGGTGAAGATGGGGGATCTAATTGCACGTGATGACGTGATCGCTGACGGCGCCTCCACGGACATGGGTGAGCTGGCTTTGGGTCAAAACGTTTTAGTGGCATTTATGCCATGGAACGGCTACAACTACGAAGACTCGATCTTGATTTCGGAGCGTGTGGTGGCGGAAGATCGCTTCACCTCTATCCATATAGAAGAGCTTACGGTGGTGGCACGTGACACCAAACTTGGGTCGGAGGAGATAACCCGTGATATTCCAAATCTGTCCGAGGGGCAGATGGCACGCCTAGATGAGTGTGGCATTGTGCACATTGGCGCGGAAGTGGAGGTGGGTGATGTGCTGGTGGGCAAGGTGACACCCAAAGGCGAAACTCAACTCACCCCGGAAGAAAAATTACTGCGCGCCATTTTTGGCGAGAAGGCCTCAGATGTTAAGGATACCAGCCTACGTGTGCAGGCCGGTATTTCTGGAACAGTGATTGACGTGCAGGTGTTTACCAGAGAAGGCTTGCAGCGTGATCAGCGTGCGCAACAGATCATTGATGACGAACTAAGGCGTTACAAAAAAGACTTGGCCGATCAAATGCGCATCGTTGAGGACGACGTCTTCACCCGTTTGGGCAAATTGTTATTGGGCAAAATAGCCAACGGCGGACCAAAGAAGTTAGCCAAGGGCACGAAGTTAACCAAAGACTACTTGGCTGGCATAGAGCATCACCAATGGTTTGATATACGACTCGGCAAAGAAGATGCCGCCTCTCAGCTGGAGCAGGTTAAGGAGGGGTTAACGCAGAAACGCGCTGAATTTGATGCGGCGTTTGAATTAAAGAAGCGCAATCTAACTCAAGGTGACGAGCTGCAGGTTGGCGTGCAGAAGATGGTCAAGGTGTACGTGGCAGTGAAGCGTCGCTTGCAGCCCGGGGACAAGATGGCCGGCCGTCATGGCAACAAGGGCGTGGTGTCACGTATTGTTCCTGTGGAAGATATGCCACACATGGTGGATGGGACGCCAGTCGATATAGTACTAAATCCACTTGGCGTTCCGTCACGTATGAACGTGGGGCAGATACTGGAAACCCATTTGGGCTGGGCGGCAAAAGGTCTGGGACAAAAAATTGGGAAGATGCTGGAGTCGCAGGCCAAGATTGCAAAAATACGTACATTCCTCGGCAAGATTTATATGCACGACCAAGCGGCAGAGATCTCCGCATTTAGCGACGACGAGGTGCTTGAGCTATGCCGTAATCTGCGTGATGGTGTGCCCTTCGCTACGCCGGTGTTTGATGGCGCGGATGAGGATGAGATCAAGGATATGCTGGAGTTGGCAGACTTGCCACGTTCGGGCCAGATTAATCTGGTTGATGGACGCACTGGAGTTGCCTTTGATCGGCTGGTTACGGTTGGTTACATGCACGTACTGAAGTTGAATCACTTGGTGGACGACAAGATGCACGCGCGATCGACCGGCCCGTACAGCCTGGTGACACAGCAGCCGTTGGGCGGCAAGGCGCAATTTGGTGGTCAGCGTTTCGGTGAGATGGAGGTGTGGGCACTGGAGGCATACGGTGCAGCATACACGCTACAAGAAATGCTTACGGTCAAATCAGATGACGTAGGTGGACGCACAAAGATTTACGAGAGCATTGTTAAGGGTGACCACAAGATTGACGCTGGTATGCCGGAGTCATTCAATGTGCTAACCAAGGAGATTCGTTCCTTGGGTATTGATGTAGATTTGGTTCGTCATTAGTAGTGGGCATCAGTGCGCTGTGCGCACATCACATCACTGCCTAATATTTGGGGGTTGCACATGAAAGCATTATTAGATTTATTCAGACAAGTAACGCAAAACGAAGAGTTTGATGCGATCAAGATTGGACTGGCTTCGCCGGAAAAAATTCGTTCCTGGTCATATGGCGAAGTAAAGAAGCCGGAAACCATTAACTACAGAACCTTTAAGCCGGAGCGTGATGGCTTGTTCTGCGCTAAGATTTTTGGCCCAACCAAGGACTATGAGTGTCTGTGCGGTAAGTACAAGCGCCTAAAGCATCGCGGAGTGATCTGCGAGAAATGTGGCGTGGAAGTAACGTTGTCAAAGGTGCGTCGTGAGCGCATGGGGCACATTGAGCTGGCTAGCC
Source organism: Gallionellales bacterium UBA7399 (assembly GCA_002470125.1). Taxonomy (GTDB): domain Bacteria; phylum Pseudomonadota; class Gammaproteobacteria; order Burkholderiales; family Gallionellaceae; genus Nitrotoga. The sequence continues at coordinate 6,649 of DKNB01000002.1, forward strand.
CGGTGGCGCATATATGGTTCCTTAAGTCGTTGCCGTCACGCTTGGGTATGGTTCTGGATATGACGTTGCGTGACATAGAGCGCGTTCTGTATTTTGAAGCCTATGTGGTAACCGACCCTGGGATGACGACACTTGAGCGCGCTCAGATTCTCTCCGAGGACGACTACCGTGACAAGGTGGAAGAGCACGGTGATGAGTTTTCTGCGGTAATGGGAGCGGAAGGCATACGTACACTGTTGCACATGCTGGATGTGCCGGCTGAAGTTGAGAAGCTGCGCGCAGACCTTGAGGAAACTAGTTCTGAAACAAAGATTAAAAAATATGCGAAACGCCTGAAGATTCTTGAGGCATTTCTGGTTTCTGGTATTAAGCCAGAGTGGATGATCATGCTGGTGCTTCCTGTGCTGCCACCAGAGCTACGTCCCTTGGTGCCACTGGATGGCGGTCGCTTTGCGACCTCTGATCTGAATGACTTGTACCGTCGTGTAATCAATAGAAATAATCGTCTAAAACGCCTTTTGGAGCTGAAGGCGCCAGAAATTATTGTGCGCAATGAAAAGCGCATGCTACAAGAATCGATCGATTCGTTGTTGGACAACGGTCGTCGGGGTAAGGCAATGACTGGAGCCAATAAGCGCCCACTGAAGTCATTGGCTGACATGATCAAGGGCAAGGGCGNNGGCAAGCGCGTGGATTACTCCGGCCGCTCTGTGATCGTAGTGGGCCCGCAACTAAAGTTACATCAGTGCGGCCTACCAAAAAAAATGGCGCTGGAGTTGTTCAAGCCATTTATTTTTCACAAGCTAGAGGTTCTTGGGTTGGCCACAACCATCAAGGCTGGTAAGCGCATGGTGGAGGCGGAAGAGCCAGTGGTATGGGACATCTTGGAGGATGTTATTCGCGAGCATCCGGTGCTGTTGAACCGAGCGCCTACGCTACACCGTCTTGGTATTCAGGCATTTGAGCCAATCCTAATTGAAGGCAAGGCAATTCAATTACACCCGTTGGTCTGTACGGCCTTTAATGCTGACTTTGACGGCGATCAGATGGCGGTCCATGTGCCACTGTCATTGGAGGCTCAGATGGAGTGCCGCACCTTAATGCTGGCCTCGAATAACGTGCTATCACCAGCCAACGGTGAGCCGATCATTGTTCCGTCGCAAGATATTGTGTTGGGGTTGTACTACATGACGCGCGAAAAGGTCGGCGCGTTGGGTGAGGGGTCCTTGTTTGCCAACGTGTCGGAAGCGCTGCGTGCGTATGAGTCTGGCTATGCCGACTTGCACGCTAGGGTGATGGTGCGCATTAAGGAATATACCTTTGATGACAACAAGGAAACCCATGAAAAACTAACACGCTACGAGACTACCGTGGGGCGTGCCATTCTGTCAGATATCTTGCCGGCTGGCCTGCCATTTAGTTTGATCAACAAGACATTAAAGAAAAAAGAAATTTCTAAGCTGATTAACACGAGCTTCACTCGTTGTGGCTTGCGCAGCACCGTAATTATGGCCGACAAGCTGATGACCACGGGCTTTACTTATGCAACTCGTGCCGGCATTTCAATTTGTTTGGATGACATGTTGGTGCCTCCTCAGAAAAATGAATTAATTGAAGCGGCAGGAAAAGAAGTCCGTGAGATTGACGTGCAGTACACGTCCGGCCTGGTAACACAGGGAGAGCGCTACAATAAAGTGGTCGATATCTGGGGTCGCACTGGTGACCTAGTTGCAAAATCCATGATGAATCAGCTGGGTAGCGAGCCAGTGGTTGATCGCATCAGTGGCAAGCAGGTCACCGACACAAAGGGCAAGGCAGTGATGCAGGAGTCCTTCAACTCTATCTATATGATGGCAGACTCTGGCGCACGTGGCTCCGCAGCGCAGATCCGTCAATTGGCTGGTATGCGTGGCCTGATGGCGAAGCCAGATGGGTCGATTATCGAAACCCCGATTACCGCTAACTTTCGCGAGGGGTTGAATATGNNTGCAGTACTTCATCTCCACCCACGGTGCGCGGAAAGGATTGGCCGACACAGCCCTGAAGACTGCAAACTCTGGTTATCTCACACGTCGTTTGGTGGATGTAACTCAAGACTTGGTGGTGTCTGAGGAGGACTGCGGTACAAGTAATGGTGCCGCATTGAAGGCGTTGGTTGAGGGTGGCGAGGTGATTGAGGCGTTACGTGAGCGCATACTGGGCCGAGTTACCAGCAAGGAAATAATTAATCCAGAAAGCAGTCAAACCCTGTACGAGGCTGGTGCCCTGCTGGACGAAGATATGGTGGACAGGATTGAGTCTTTGGGTATCGACGAGGTGCACGTTCGCACGCCACTGACATGTGAAACACGTCATGGCTTGTGCGTTAAATGTTACGGTCGCGATCTGGGTCGAGGTGGTCCCGTGACAGTGGGCGAAGCGGTTGGCGTAATCGCTGCNNACCTTCCACATCGGTGGTGCTGCATCTCGTACCGTGGTAGCAAGTCAGGTAGAGGGTAAATCCAATGGTCAGATTAGGTACAGCACGAACATGCGTACCGTCAGCAATACACGAGGTCAATTGGTAGTGGTTGCACGTAGCGGCGAGGTGATGATTACTGACGACCATGGACGCGAACGCGAACGCCACAAGGTTCCCTACGGTGCAATGCTAACCGCCAAAGAGGGCAGCATGATTCGCGCAGGTGAGATATTGGCAACATGGGATCCGCATACTCGCCCCATTATTACTGAGTACGCTGGCCGCGCTCGCTTTGAGAACGTCAAGGAGGGCGTTACTGTCACCAGGGAAATCGATGAGGTGACTGGATTGTCTACGCTTGTTGTGGACCCAAAGCTTGCCGGAACTCAGGGCAAAGGATTGTTGCGACCTCTGGTACGTCTGCTCGATGAAAAGGGACGTGAGATTAAGATTGCCGGTACCGAGCTACCAATCTCGGTGACATTCCAGACGGGTTGCATTATTACCGTGGAAGACGGTCAGGACGTTGGCGTGGGCGAGGTGTTGGCCCGTATTCCGCAAGAAAGCAGTAAGACGCGTGACATTACTGGGGGTCTGCCACGTGTGGCGGAGCTATTTGAAGCTCGCTCACCCAAGAATGCAGGCACATTAGCGGAAGTCACCGGGACGGCATCGTTTGGCAAGGATACCAAGGGCAAGCAACGTTTGGTTATTACCGATGTGGATGGTGTGGCACATGAGTTCTTAATTGCCAAGGATAAGCACGTGTTGGTGCACGATGGGCAGATAGTGACTCAAGGTGAGGTGATCGTGGATGGACCACGTGATCCACATGACATTTTACGGTTGCTTGGTGTGGCAGCATTGGCGCGCTACATTGCCGATGAGGTGCAAGACGTGTATCGCTTGCAGGGCGTAAAAATTAATGACAAACATATCGAGGTGATCGTGCGTCAGATGTTGCGTCGAGTGCAGGTTGTAAATGAGGGCGACACAAGATTCATTCCAAAGGAACAGGTTGAGCGCGCCGATTTGCTGCAAGAAAATGAGCGTGTCGTAGCCGATGGCAAACAGCCGGCAACCTATGAGTACATGTTGCTAGGAATAACCAAGGCCTCGTTATCTACCGATTCATTTATTTCTGCGGCGTCTTTCCAAGAAACTACGCGCGTGCTAACCGAGGCCGCGATTATGGGCAAGAGGGATGAGTTGCGTGGGTTGAAGGAAAACGTTATTGTTGGCCGCTTGATTCCGGCTGGCACTGGGCTGGCGTACCACACTGCCAGACGCAAGCAGGAACATGGCAAGACGATCGAGGTGTTGGGTGAAAAAGAGTTTGCCGCGGTAACGCAGGATAATTAGCCCGCTTGACAGGCGGGGCGTGCCTCCGTAAAATGCTCGGTCATTTTGCCCGCTCGTAACCGAAAAAATACGGTACGATTTTGGCAACGACTGATATGTTTTTGTGTCATCAATGATTAGGAATTTTTAGGATAACTTAATGCCAACTATCAATCAATTAGTACGCAAGCCTCGCGCTGCCGAGCCGTTGAAAAGCAAGGTCCCCGCGCTGGGCGGCAGCCCTCAGAAGCGAGGAGTCTGTACTCGCGTGTATACGACCACTCCTAAGAAGCCAAATTCTGCCCTGCGTAAGGTTGCCAAGGTTCGCTTGACGAATGGCTTTGAGGTTATTTCCTATATTGGCGGTGAGGGCCATAACCTACAGGAGCACTCGGTCGTGTTAATACGTGGCGGTCGAGTAAAAGATTTGCCAGGTGTACGTTATCACATGGTGCGCGGTAGCTTAGATACTGCCGGGGTTAAGGATCGCAAACAGTCCCGTTCCAAGTACGGCGCAAAGCGTCCTAAAAAAGCGTGATTTATTAAGCAGAATTTAAGCGATTGAGAATAGTAATTTTTTTGAATTAGCTAGACAATTACGAGGTTTAAGATATGCCGAGACGTAGAGAGGTCCCCAAGCGCGAGATTTTGCCAGATCCAAAATATGGCAATCAAGAGCTTTCCAAGTTTGTTAATGTCTTGATGACGGCTGGCAAGAAGTCTGTTGCAGAGCGCATTCTTTACGGTGCCCTAGAGCAAATTGTTAAAAAAAGCGGCAAAGATCCAATCGAAGTTTTTAATCTTGCGCTGGCCAATGTAAAGCCCCAGGTTGAGGTGAAGAGTCGTCGTGTTGGTGGTGCTAATTATCAAGTTCCCGTCGAAGTCCGTCCTTCGCGTCGGATGGCCTTGGCTATGCGCTGGTTGAAAGATTTTGCACGCAAGCGTGGTGAGAAATCTATGGGAATGAGACTGGCCGGAGAGTTACTTGATGCGTCAGAAAGTCGTGGCGGCGCAGTCAAGAAGCGCGAAGAAGTGCATCGTATGGCCGAAGCAAACAAAGCCTTCTCACACTTCCGTTTTTAGAGTTTGAGCTGTTTCTAAAAGTTTATATAGATTAGGTAATCACTGTGGCACGGAAAACATTAATTGAGAGATATCGTAATATTGGCATTAGCGCGCATATAGACGCAGGCAAAACGACGACCACTGAACGCGTTTTGTTTTACACCGGCGTATCACACAAGATCGGCGAAGTGCATGACGGCGCTGCCGTAATGGATTGGATGGAGCAAGAGCAGGAGCGTGGGATTACCATCACCTCGGCTGCGACAACCTGTTACTGGAAGGGCATGGATTCCAGCCTACCAGAACATCGTATCAATATTATTGACACGCCAGGGCACGTCGACTTCACTATTGAGGTCGAGCGGTCCATGCGCGTTCTAGATGGCGCGTGCATGGTCTACTGTGCCGTCGGGGGTGTCCAACCTCAGTCTGAAACGGTTTGGCGTCAGGCTAACAAATATGGTGTGCCCCGTCTGGCTTTTGTCAATAAGATGGACCGCTCGGGCGCCAACTTCTTTAATGTGTACGACCAAATGCGTGCTCGTTTGCGTGCCAATGTTGTGCCAATTCAGTTGCCAATTGGTGCGGAAGAAAAATTTGAAGGTGTGATTGACCTGGTACGAATGAAGGCAATTTATTGGGACGAAGCTTCCCAGGGCATGAAGTTTGAGTTGCGAGACATTCCAGGTAACCTGTTGACGTTGGCGCAAGAGTGGCGTGCAAAGATGGTAGAGAGCGCTGCCGAGGCAACCGAAGAGATGATGAACAAGTATCTCGAGGAGGGCGACTTATCCGAGATGGATATCAAACAATGCCTACGCATCCGTACCATTGCTAGCGAAATAGTGCCTATGCTGTGTGGCTCTGCCTTTAAAAACAAAGGTGTGCAGGCCATGCTCGACGCGGTAGTCGATTATCTGCCTGCGCCGACTGACATCCCTCCGGTCAAGGGTGAGCTAGAGAATGGCTCGATGGGTGAGCGCAAGGCGCATGATGATGAGCCATTTTCTGCGCTAGCTTTTAAAATTATGACTGACCCATTCGTGGGACAGCTGATTTTCTTCCGTGTTTATTCGGGTCAGCTGAAGGCCGGTGACACAGTCTACAACCCGATCAAGGGCAAAAAGGAACGTATCGGTCGTATTTTATTGATGCACGCCAATGAGCGTGAGGAAATTAAAGAGGTATTTGCAGGAGATATCGCCGCCGCTGTTGGTTTGAAAGAGGCAACTACGGGCGAAACTTTGTGTGACCCAGCAAATATAATTACGCTGGAGCGCATGATATTTCCAGAGCCGGTAATTCATATTGCGGTTGAGCCAAAAACCAAGGTCGATCAAGAAAAAATGGGTATGGCGTTGAATCGTTTGGCAAAGGAAGATCCATCTTTTCGGGTACACACCGACATGGAGTCCGGCCAAACCATTATTTCTGGCATGGGCGAACTACACCTAGAGGTCTTGGTTGAGCGCATGAAGCGTGAATTTAGTGTTGAGGCCAATGTGGGCGCGCCTCAGGTTGCCTATCGTGAGGCGATTCGCAAATCGGTTGAGGTTGAAGGCAAGTTTGTTAAGCAGTCCGGTGGCCGTGGTCAGTTTGGCCACGTGTGGTTAAAAGTCGAGCCGAATGAAACAGGCAAAGGATTTGAATTTGTGGATGCCATCAAAGGTGGATCGGTACCACGTGAATTCATACCCGCAGTAAAGAAGGGCTTGGAAGACACGCTGCCCAATGGAGTGTTGGCTGGTTTCCCGGTGGTGGATATCAAGGTCACTCTGTTCGATGGCTCCTATCATGACGTCGACTCCAACGAGAACGCCTTTAAGATGGCTGCCTCTATGGGCTTCAAGGATGGCATGCGTAAAGCAAGTCCGGTATTGTTGGAGCCGATGATGTCTGTTGAGGTCGAGACCCCAGAGGATTATACCGGAACGGTGATGGGAGACCTGTCATCACGGCGTGGTATGGTTCAGGGCATGGAGGACATGCTTGGCGGCGGTAAGATTGTGAAGGCCGAAGTTCCTCTGGCCGAAATGTTCGGTTACTCTACCGCGTTGCGTTCAGCAACTCAGGGCAGGGCAACTTATACGATGGAATTCAAACACTACACCGAGGCTCCAAAAAATGTGGCCGAGGCAGTAATGAGCAGCAGAAAGTAGCTTTAGAATAACTCATGAACACAGTTAATAATCAAGGAACTTTAAATCATGGCAAAGAGTAAATTTGAACGTACAAAACCGCACGTTAACGTAGGCACCATTGGTCACGTCGATCACGGTAAAACCACCCTAACTGCGGCGATTACAACTGTGCTGTCGAAGAAGTTCGGCGGTGAGGCTAGAGCCTACGACCAAATTGATGCTGCGCCGGAAGAAAAGGCGCGTGGTATTACCATTAATACCGCCCACGTTGAATATGAAACAGCTGCCCGTCACTACGCTCACGTAGACTGTCCGGGCCACGCGGATTACATCAAGAACATGATTACTGGCGCTGCGCAGATGGATGGCGCGATTCTAGTAGTGTCTGCCGCTGATGGCCCGATGCCGCAAACACGGGAGCATATCCTGTTGGCGCGACAAGTAGGTGTGCCATACATCATTGTGTACATGAACAAAGCTGACATGGTCGACGATGCTGAGCTGCTTGAGCTGGTTGAAATGGAAGTGCGTGAACTTCTCAGTAAGTACGATTTCCCAGGTGACGACACTCCTATCATTATCGGTAGCGCACTTAAGGCCCTACAGGGAGACCAGTCTGAAATTGGCGAGCCATCAATATTCCGCTTAGCTGAAGCGCTGGATGCCTACATACCTCAGCCTACGCGTGTTTTGGATGGCGCCTTCTTGATGCCTGTTGAAGATGTGTTCTCTATCTCTGGCCGTGGCACAGTGGTGACTGGTCGTATAGAGCGCGGTATTGTAAAGGTCGGCGAGGAAATTGAAATTGTTGGTCTTAAGCCCACTCTAAAAACTACCTGTACGGGTGTAGAAATGTTCCGCAAGCTGCTTGACCAAGGTCAGGCCGGTGACAACGTGGGAGTATTGTTGCGCGGCACTAAGCGTGAAGAAGTGGAGCGCGGTCAAGTGTTGGCCAAGCCAGGTTCAATCACTCCGCACACAAAATTCACAGCTGAGATTTATGTGCTCAGCAAAGACGAAGGTGGTCGTCACACTCCGTTCTTCCAAGGATATCGCCCACAATTTTATTTCCGAACTACCGACGTAACTGGCGCAGTTGAATTGCCTGCCGGCACCGAAATGGTGATGCCAGGAGATAACGTATCAGTGACGGTAAACCTGATTGCCCCTATTGCGATGGAAGAGGGATTGCGTTTCGCGATACGTGAAGGTGGCCGTACCGTTGGCGCTGGTGTGGTGGCTAAGATTATTGAGTAGTAGTGCGTGCAGTAAGGCGCTATCTTGTTATATAATAGCCGGCTAAGCATCGCTTTTGGCAGCAGTCATTAGAAAGTTAAAGTAAAAATTATGAAAAGTCAGAGCATCCGTATCCGGTTGAAGGCATTTGATTATCGGCTCATCGATCAGTCTGCGTCACGTATCGTAGAGACCGCTAAACGCACTGGGGCGGTAGTAAAGGGGCCTATTCCGCTGCCCACTAAAATTGAACGGCTTGACGTTTTGCGGTCTCCGCACGTCAATAAGACTTCGCGAGATCAGTTTGAGATTCGCACACACCTGCGTATGATGGACATTGTTGACCCAACCGATAAGACTGTGGATGCATTGATGAAGCTTGACCTACCGGCTGGCGTGGATGTTGTAATTAAGTTGCAATAATTGTAAGTAATTGATCGGCTGGCCAATTGTAGTCAGCCCCTTAAGAAGGATATAAAATGAGTTTAGGACTTGTCGGTCGAAAGATTGGCATGACTCGTATTTTTACTGACGACGGAATATCGTTGCCGGTGACAGTGCTAGACGTGTCCAACAATCGCATCACCCAGATTAAAAATATTAGTGTTGATGGCTACAATGCAGTTCAGGTTGCGTTTGGTGTGCGACGCGCAAGTCGCGTAACCAAAGCCGCGGTCGGCCACCTTGCTAAGGCCGGGGTGGTAGCGGGTAGCGTACAAAAAGAATTTACTGCAACCCCAGAGGAGCTGAGCAGCTTACAGCTTGGTGGTATGCTGAGTATTGATCTCTTTAAGGTTGGCCAAAAGGTCGATGTGACAGGCGTCACTCTCGGTAAGGGGTTTGCTGGCGCAATCAAGCGCCATCATTTTAGCTCTGGCCGCGCCACGCACGGTAACTCGAAGTCACACAATGTACCCGGCTCTATCGGAATGGCTCAAGATCCAGGGCGCGTCTTCCCAGGTAAGAGAATGCCTGGCCACCTAGGTGACGTACAGCGCACCGTGCAGAATCTCAAAATAGTTCGCATTGACACCGACCGTCAACTTTTGTTGGTTATGGGCGCCGTCCCTGGCTCCAAGGGTGGCGATGTTGTTGTGCGGCCAGCAGTAAAGGCGGGTGCATAATGGAAATTAAGGTGATTGATGGTAATGGCTTGGCAAGCGCTAGCATGTCGGCATCTGATGAGTTATTTGGCCGTGAATACAATGAGGCACTCGTTCATCAGGTGGTGATTGCGTATCAGGCTAATGCACGTTCCAGTAATAGCAAGCAAAAGGGCCGCAGTGAAATTGCAAAGAGCACACGCAAGCCTTGGGCGCAAAAAGGTACCGGCCGTGCACGTGCTGGTATGGCATCGAGCCCACTATGGCGAGGCGGCGGTAAGATTTTCCCAAACAGTCCGGATGAAAATTATACGCAGAAGGTAAATCGCAAGATGTATCGCGCTGGCCTGGCCTCTATTTTTTCACAACTCGTACGCGAGAACCGCTTGACGGTGGTCGACAACCTAACGCTTGAGGCGCCAAAAACTAAATTATTAGCGCAGAAAATGAAGGTTATGGGTTTTGACTCAGGTCGCGTGCTGATCATTACCGACAGCATCGATGACAACCTGTACCTGTCATCTCGTAATTTGCCAAATGTATTGGTGTTGGAGGCTCACCAAGCTGATCCAGTGAGCCTGGTGAGATTTCCTAAGGTGCTTGTGACGCGCAACGCGATGGAAAAAATTGAGGAGATGCTGGCATGAGCAATAAAAAATTCAGCCAGGAGCGCTTGATGAATGTATTGCAAGCCCCGCAAATATCTGAAAAAGCGACACTGGTCGCCGAACAGCATGCGCAAGTAATTTTTAGAGTGGCCTCTGATGCCACCAAGCCAGAAATTAAGGCTGCCGTTGAGTTGATGTTTAAGGTGAATGTGGAGAGCGTGCAGGTTGCCTGTGTCAAGGGTAAGCAAAAGCGCTTTGGCACATCTATGGGTCGGCGCAAGGATTGGAAGAAGGCATATGTATGTCTTGCCCCTGGCCAAGAAATCAATTTTGCCGCGAATGAGCAAGGATAATTATGGCACTGATCAAACTTAAACCAAGCTCTCCAGGACGACGCGCTGTTGTACGCGTGGTTAGCAGTGATCTGCATAAGGGGAAACCCCATGCACCCCTGCTGGAGAAAAAGAATAGAACCGCCGGCCGTAACCACAACGGACATATTACTGTTCGCCATATGGGCGGGGGACACAAAAAGAATTACCGTATTATCGACTTCAAGCGGGACAAGGATGGCGTCCCTGCTACCGTTGAGCATTTGGAGTACGACCCAAATCGTACTGCACACGTAGCGCTCCTATGTTATGCCGATGGAGAGCGTCGGTACATTGTTGCGCCCAAGGGTGTGGCGGTGAACGCTCAATTGGTGAGTGGTTCAGAGGCTCCAATTAAGGCAGGGAACGCCTTGCCGTTGCGTAATATTCCAGTAGGATCAACCATTCATTGTGTAGAAATGATGCCAGGAAAGGGTGCGCAGTTGGCACGCTCTGCAGGCACCTCGGTGCAGCTTTTGGCACGTGAAGGCGGATATGCGCAGCTGCGTTTACGTTCTGGTGAAATTCGTAAAGTACACGTAGATTGCAAGG
>DKNB01000029.1 GCA_002470125.1 Gallionellales bacterium UBA7399
GCACCAAAAACGATGAGGCTGGGCGAAAAAATAATGTTTGGCTTGATAATAACGGGCGTCATAGTCGCGGTGATTTTTGGCGGATTACAAATGTTGGGTGGAAGCCTATACTAAGTCGTCTACGGAGAATCTGCCCGACGATTAACGGAGGAAAATATGGAAAGTTACTTGCAGTCATTGGATGATGGGTGGTCTATTTACCTCTGGCTTGTGGTGGGGGGGCTTATTATTATTGCCGTTATTTATTGGATCAGGTGGGGAATGAAGAACGAGCAGTTTGATGAGGACATTAAATACCTAGTCTTTGATGAGGACGACAAGGACAAAATGTCACCCCAAGAGTACGCAAAAAGTCGTGAGGTTGCTGCGACGCAGCTTCAAAGTAGGGAGCGTGTTTTAAGGCATCAGGAAGAAGAAAAGAAACGAGACAAATGAAGCTGGGAGAAAAGGTCGTTTTTGTTGGGATTGTAATTGTGGTTGCTGGTTTTATGGGGCGCAATTTATGGTATCTCAATACCACCCAGGAGGTTGACAAGGGAATCCCCTACTACAGCACCGCGTCTGCCGCGCTGGGGCGATCCGCTATGGACATCTATCGCCAACAAAATTGCAAGGGCTGTCATTCCTTGTGGACAGTGCGGGATCTTATTAAGGCCGTTCCCGCCCCCATACTTGATGGCATAGGGTCCCTGCATGACGAGGGTTGGTTTTATCAGTATTTCTCAGCCGCCAATCCGCAGTCGATATTGCCATCTCGTCTAAAAGCAGAATATCGAATGCCGTCCTATGCCCATCTTTCAGAAAATGAGCGTCGATTGCTCGCACGCTATATGGCCAGCCTTAGGGTTCAGGACTGGTATCTTGAAGAAACTAGGAAAGCTGAGCATGAAAAGTTAACGGGTGAGGAGCGCCGTCCATGAGTAAGGTGCCGCCCTTTACTAGGGCTAGATTTTTTAACGGAACGCTGGCGCTGATTGCTGGGTGCTCGCTGAATTACTTGGGCGATCGGTTGCTCGGAGTCAGGATAGAGTTATTTAGTGGCATGCTTGATTTTAATGGGTTGTGGGTTATAGACATGCTGACCCTGCCATTTCTTGTGGGGATCTTGGTCGCTGTTATTTTCGGACTGGGTGGGAAATGGCTGTGCTACTTTCCGCCATTAATAGTGAAGAGTATTGGGTACCTAGAAACCTTTTATCTGATTGGGGTTCCGGATGGTGCGAAGCTCATCCCCTTTGGGATGTGGGCTTTATTTGTGACCGTGGTAATGACCTCAGCGGCTTTCGGTGGGGTCATGGGTGAAATTATAATAAAAGGAACCTACGGAAGAACCCCACGAGATATTTTATACAAGGACCGCTCTAGTAAAAGCACAGATCACCCTTGATGATGAACACGCCTGATGTCAGAAAAAATACTCTTTCTGCCGCGGACTATGTGCGCCGCAAACGCTACCTATCGGCCACCCTTATAATTTGCTTTGTCTTGTTGGCGATCGGCGCTACGCTGTACGTTGTTGATCAAGGATTCCAGCGCATGAGTGAAATGCGCACGCACGCAACATACGAACTAAAAGATGAGGCGCTACACATCCGTGCAGCGGGTGAAGACTTGGTGCTGCATAGTGTGCACGAGGCGGACAAGAATCGTATTACAGGATACAGTCTCGCAGAGGTTGAGGGCCTGCTCTCGAAGCAGGAGTGGATCGAAGTAAACAGCATGCTGCCAATTCCGGCTGGACGCTTTCTGATGGGTACCGACCTGGAACGTGCCGATGCACAAAATCATCCACAACACACCGTCAAGCTGCCTGTCTTTTGGATAGACAAGTACCCAGTAACAAACGCACAGTACGCTAGATTTGTGGTCGCTACCTCACGTCGTCCACCGCTAAATTGGAAGCAGGGAAAAATTCCTCAGGGCGAGGCGTTGCGTCCCGTCACCATGGTGTCTTGGCATGATGCAACCGCTTATGCCAAGTGGGCGGGCAAGCGGCTTCCCACAGAGGCGGAGTGGGAAAAGTCTGGGCGCGGCACGGACGCTCGACGCTGGCCGTGGGGCAACACAATGGATCCTGCGCGCCTGAATGCCTACTACAACGTTGGATCAACAACCAACGTAAATACCTACCCCAATGGTGCGAGCCCCTATGGAGTCATGGACATGGCGGGCAACGTGAATGAGTGGGTGGCGAACGATTTTGTGCCATATCCGGGGTCAGATGCACCGCTGGACTTATTTAAAGGAAAGGTTGTGCGGTCAACTAGCGCAAAAGAGATTGAGCTTGTGCCGACCGGTGGAAACTACAAGGTGCTGCGCGGTGGATCATGGAAGGGAGACCCATTTTCGACTGCGGTGTTCCACCGCAATTTTGCATTTGCAAACGCCGCCTCTGATTTTTTTGGATTTCGTTGTGCGAGCCATCTTATGGTAAAGGGCAAAGGGGGATGAGCATGCTTAAGATCTTTGTACGCACAGGCTTCGCGCTTAGTCTTTTTTTGGTTCCGATACAAGCAAGCTATGCGGTGGACAGCTACCGCTTCCTCCATGTGCACATTGATACGCTCTGGTTTATTTTCTTGTTCCTGTTGTGTATTATTTTCGTGCCGTTCATCCTGATGGCAGTGCTGACGTGGCACTATGCAGAAAAAAAATCAGATTCAGAAGAGTAGAGAATAATTTCAATCTAAGGTGATAAATAATGATAAACGAAAGGGTGGGCTTCTGTTTAAGTCGGGCGGCATTATGGATTTTTTCGATGCTACTTTTGGTGAGCGCAATATCGACATCGCAGGCTGTTGACAATCCTCCAAAAGGAGAAAGTGCCAAGGTAATGGAGGCATTCGAACAGCAGCTCAGTCAAGTAAAAATAGATAGGCCGTCAACTATCCAAAAGAAGCACTTGACAATGTTTCTGCTGGGCGTCCCCCTGTTGATTTTACTTTTGATTACTGGAGCGCTGGGTATTGCCATGGGGGTCTATGGTAAGCAAGTGTTCGTGCTGCACATGGTTTCTGCTGGGCTTACCATTACTCTAGCCTTTGTGCACGCGATTGTCGGTGTTGTATGGTTTTATCCTTTTTAATTTAGTTGGTCAATTAACGCTTATTAAAAAATTTCGTGATGCGTGCGGAAAGGCTTGACAAAACGCGATTAGATTTAATAAAGATTTTAGTCGTTGTCATGCCGTAATTTTTTTCCGCAGTGTGGGCAGGTGGGGTCACCACCCTTCCTTGCGTTTGCTATTAATTGGCTGGCAAGAATTCCACCTGGCAATGCAAACATTCCAATTCCCAGAATGGCCGCTATGCCGGCAATAATCTTTCCGACAATGGTGATTGGAAACATATCTCCATAACCAATAGT
>DKNB01000059.1 GCA_002470125.1 Gallionellales bacterium UBA7399
GCTGTCGAAAAGCACCCCCCCATTTGATGCTTATTATTTTGTTTGGGCGGTCGTTAGAGACTGAGCTGTGCCTCACGCTCGGCCTCTGAGAGTTTAAAGCCGCGAGTCTCATAGTAATTGAAGATGGCGCTTACTACAGCCTCTGGCTCGTCGATGAGCTGAATTAAATCCATGTCGGGTGGATCGATCATACCTTCGGTGAGAAGCGTTTGTCGAAGCCAATCCAGCATCCCGCGCCAAAAATCACCACCCACTAGAATAATGGGGATGCGCCGTGTCTTTCCAGTCTGCACCAAGGTGAGCGCCTCCATGAGCTCGTCTAGTGTGCCAAACCCACCGGGCATAACTACGTAAGCGCTGGCAAATTTAACGAACATAACCTTGCGCACGAAAAAGTGCTGGAAGCTTTGGCTGATGTTTTGATAAAGGTTGTTATGCTGTTCGTGGGGTAGTTGAATATTTAACCCTACGCTGGGCGACTTGCCATAGAATGCGCCCTTGTTGGCTGCCTCCATAATGCCGGGCCCCCCGCCAGAAATAACAGAGAAACCTGCGTCAGATAGCAGTCGCGCAATCTCCTCCGTTTTTTTGTAGTATGGGTGATCGGGCTTGATGCGTGCGCTACCAAAGATACTGACGGCTGGCTGGATGGCGCTTAGCCTAGCAGTGGCAGACACGAATTCTGACATAATGCCGAACATGCGCCACGCCTCTTTTGAGTTCCATGCCTCTGGAAATTTAGAGGGGGGCAGCTTGGACTGATTGCTCATGACTGAATAACCCTTTTGCAAAATATGAAAACTTTGTTGTTAGTTGATGGCTCATCTTATTTGTATCGCGCATTTCATGCGATGCCAGATTTGCGCAGTCCTCAGGGCGAACCCATTGGTGCGATTTATGGGGTACTTAATATGCTACGCCGTTTGCGTGTGGATTACCCAGCAGATTATAGCGCTTGTGTATTCGATGCCAAGGGGAAAACGTTTCGCAACGACCTGTACGCTGAATACAAGGCGCATCGACTTTCAATGCCAGAGACCCTTGTTGCTCAGATTGAGCCACTGCATCAACTTATTGCCGCCTTTGGTTGGAACATCTTGATGGTTGATGGGGTGGAGGCAGACGATGTGATTGGAACACTGGCGCAGCAGGCAAAGGCAGGGGGCGCACACTGTGTTATCTCTACGGGTGATAAAGATTTTACGCAGTTGGTAAGCAGTCAGGTGACACTAATTAACACCATGAGCAATGAGGTGTTAGATGAAGCGGGCGTTTTGGCTAAGTTTGGATTACCCCCGGAGCGTATTGTTGATTATCTAACTTTAATCGGGGACACGGCGGACAACGTACCGGGGGTTCCCAAGGTTGGGCCAAAGACGGCCGTGAAGTGGTTAACGCAATATGACACACTTGATAACTTAATGACGCATGCACATCAGATTTCTGGGGTGGTGGGAAATAATTTGCGTAATTCTCTGGATTGGCTTCAACAAGGTCGCGTATTAATTACCATCAAATGCGATGTTGAATTGCACGTACGTTTCGATGAGTTGGTGGCGCCCGAGCGAGATGACACACAGTTGCGAAGCATGCTTGAGCGGTACGGCTTAAAAAGTTGGCTACGCGAACTTTTTGTTACACCTCCGTCCTTGGCAAAGGGGTTAAAAGAGGAGGCGCTTGTGCAGCAGACCAATATGTTTGCAATGGAGGCGCCTGCTTCGGTTGATTATGAGGTTATCCTGACAGAAGCGCAGCTTGATGATTGGTTGGAGAAAATCTTACAAGCTGAGTTGGTGTGTATGCGTATAGAGAGTGCCGGATTCGACATGATGAGTGCCAAGCTGGTGGGGATCGCGTTCGCCATCAGGTCGCACCATGCAGCCTACCTGCCATTGGCGCATCAACATCTTGAGGGGTCCAGTCAGCTGAATCGTGAGTGTGCGCTGTTGAAGCTTAAGCCGTGGCTAGAAAGTGCAACACATAAAAAACTAGGGCAAGATCTTAAGCGCGATCAACACATCTTAGCCAATCACGCCATTCATCTTGCGGGCGTTACGGAAGACACGTTGCTGCAATCTTACGTATTAGAAAGCCACAAGTCACACAGCCTGGACGATCTCGCTTTGCGGCACTTGGGCATGAAAACGTTTAGCTATGCTGAAGTTGTTGGTAGAGGTACAAGGCAAGCTTGTTTTGACCAGGCGAGCCTAGTGGATGCGACGCGTTATGCGGCGGGAGGCGCGGATGCTACGCTACAATTATTTCGGGCGCTAGTACCACAAATAAAAAAGCAAGGCAGATTGGAGGCGGTGTACCGTGACGTGGAGTTACCGGTACGGCAGGTGCTATATGTTATGGAACGCAATGGTGTATTGATAGATAGCGTTAAGCTGGAAAATCAGAGCCGCGAGTTAGGCGAGAAGCTTGCTAGCATCGAGATAGAGGCATACGCCGCGGCAGGTCAATCATTTAACCTTAACTCGCCAAAGCAAATTCAGGAAATATTGTTTGGCCGGCTTGGCCTGCCAGTTAAGAAAAAAACCCCCAGTGGTGCGCCTTCTACTGATGAGGAGGTTTTGCAGGAGCTGTCGTTGGATTACCCGCTCCCCAAGCTGCTGCTTGAGTATCGTGGCATGGCAAAGCTCAAGTCCACCTATACAGATAGGTTGCCGCAAATGGTGAATACTGAAACTGGACGTGTTCACACTAATTATTCGCAGGCAGTGACGGTAACAGGGAGGCTGGCTTCCAGCGATCCAAATTTGCAAAATATTCCTGTTCGTACGGCAGAGGGGCGGCGCATTCGTGAGGCGTTCGTTGCTCCGCAGGACAGTCATATCGTTTCTGTGGATTACTCGCAAATAGAGCTAAGAATCATGGCACATTTGTCAGAGGATTCTGGTTTGCTGAGGGCGTTTGAAAATGGCGAAGATATTCATCGTGCTACTGCAGCAGAGGTCTTTATGGTTGGATTGGCCGAGGTGAGTGGCGAGCAACGACGTTACGCAAAAGCCATCAACTTCGGTCTCATTTATGGAATGTCTGCGTTTGGACTGGCTTCGCAGCTTAATATAGAGCGTAGTGCAGCACAACAGTATATAGATCTTTATTTTACGCGCTACCCAGGCGTAGCTGATTACATGCAGCGAACTCGGGAGCAGGCCAGGCGACAGGGGTATGTGGAGACCATATTTGGCCGCAGGTTGTGGTTGCCAGAAATAAATGGGGGCAACGGCATGCGTCGACAGGCTGCAGAGCGGGCCGCCATTAATGCACCCATGCAGGGTACGGCAGCAGATTTAATTAAACTAGCAATGGTTGCGGTGCAAGGCTGGATAGAGCGCGAACAGATGCAGACCAAGCTCGTCATGCAGGTTCATGACGAGCTGGTCTTGGAGGTGCCAAAAAATGAATTGGCGCTAGCAAGAGATAGGCTACCCGACTTGATGTGTGGTGTGGCAGAGCTAAAGGTGCCGCTGGAGGTAGGATTTGGCGAAGGTGAAAATTGGGAGGCGGCGCATTAGATGATTCAGTCTCTTGCGGCGCGAGCGATAGATATATCTGAGCTGCGATGAGCAGCACAGAGTGTGTCATATAATTAAAATGGTAAAAATAATGCCGTAGCCAAGGCTTGCACTGTTCGTGTGATGCCACGCTGAATCTTTTCGGATAGCGTGATTGCAAATAAATCTAGGGTGCCAATAATTTTACCAAATTCACGTTCGAAGCTCAGATTGCGTTCGTGATTATTTATTTCATTGGTTAGCAAAAAAAGCTGTCCATTGGAGTCGCGCTTATTAGAGAGCTGCCACACTGCGATCTCCATGTTGCGTGCGACGTTGTAAATGCTTTGAGGTTCTATGGTGTCGGTAAGATAGAACTCTGTTTTTCCGCCGTGAGCCTTGATTAACATCGTTTCCAGGCCAACTATCAAAGATAGCACCCGATCGCCTTGGTAGTCAGCTTGGAAGGCTTGATTAATGGCGTACGTATCTTGCGCCTCATTGATTTCCTTAAACCTCCAGCCGTGCTGATTTTCAAATACTGAAGCCACCATCTCGTCTACGTTGAGCAAGATATTTTTCTTTAATTCGTGTGGATTTCGTTTGTATAGCTTTACCATTAATACGCGTAGTATTTGGGTATTCTCACGTATTTCTACATCAGCCATTCGGTCGACATCGGACTTGCCAAGCTGGCTGAATAAGTTGCGATCTCCCTGCTGGGGAATGGGTGTGCCATTTCTGACGGGTTCCGTGGTGGAGCAGGCGGCCAATAGAAGCACAATCAGACCAAGAGCTGATAATTGACGGCCACTCTGTGAGCTCAGGGACATACGATTGTCAGGCTACTCTTATAAGATCACTGAAGGATTTTCTGGCATTGACGCTGTAGCGACTAACGCTGGCTGTCGGCGTATCTACTTCGACAACGATAGCAGATTTTTGAAGTGAAGACAGCAAGTTTGAGTTGGAGGCTTTTAGCGCTGCAGTCGAGAGTAGATTGATGGCTTTAGAGGGCCAATAAATTGAATTGATGGGATCGTGAGTATTATCTATGAGGGCATACACAATTTCTGCTAATTGTATGCTCTAGGGTTAGAATAAAGAGCGCAAAGCTTGATTGATGTGCGAGGCAGATCAAGCACCGGAATGTTAAGGCCCACCTACTTTTAAGTGGATGCCATTCTTTTCGGGTGACCAACCTCAAAATGTTTGGCGATATCCTCATGAAGCAGCTAAACTTATAGATAATGATGCTTGCCTGGTGCCCATGCTCTAATTGTAATCTGTTCATGAATTTATAATTACATCTGCTATGCAAAATTACCTAGATCGCATTCTCTGCTCCCGCGTTTATGACGTGGTCACTGAGAGCCCCCTGGAGGTTGCCCCAAGCTTGTCTCTACGCATGGGCAACACTTTGCTATTGAAGCGTGAGGATACGCAGTCGGTGTTCTCTTTCAAATTGCGTGGTGCCTACAACAAGATGGCGCAGTTGACGTCTGCGCAGTTAGCTTGTGGTGTAATTACCGCCTCAGCGGGGAACCATGCGCAGGGCGTAGCTTTTTCAGCGCAGAAATTAGCCTGCAAAGCCACCATTGTGATGCCGGTAACTACACCCCATATTAAAGTTGAGGCTGTTGCTAGGCGTGGCGCGAAAATAATATTACATGGTGACTCTTATTCGGATGCTTATTTGCACGCCCTCGAGCTAGAGCAAGAGCTGGGGCTCACCTTTGTTCACCCTTATGACGATCCTGATGTGATTGCTGGACAGGGCACTGTTGGCATGGAAATACTGCGACAACACGGCCAGCCCATTCATGCTATTTTTGTGCCTGTCGGAGGAGGGGGTTTAATTTCAGGTGTGGCTGCTTACGTTAAGGCGGTGCGTCCGGAAATTAAAATTATTGGTGTGCAGCCAATAGAGTCCGATGCCATGAGTCGCTCGATTGAAGCGGGTAGACGCATCACGCTTGATTACGTGGGGTTATTTGCCGATGGTGTAGCGGTAAAGCAGGTCGGACAAGAAACCTTTCGCTTGTGCCATAAGTTAGTAGACGAGATTATTTTGGTGGATACCGATGCCATTTGTGCGGCAATTAAGGATGTGTTCGAAGATGCTCGTGCCAGCCTTGAGCCTGCAGGAGCTTTGGCCATTGCGGGGGCCAAGCGGTATGTGGAGCGAGAAAACATAAGAGGCGACACAATGGTTGCTATTGCTAGTGGTGCCAACATGAATTTTGATCGCTTGCGCTTTATTGCAGAGCGTGCGGAACTTGGCGAAAAACGCGAAGCGATATTGGCGGTGACCATCCCAGAGACCCCGGGTAGCTTTCGTAAGTTTTGCTCTTTATTGGGGGAGCGCAATATAACAGAATTTAATTATCGCTACGCAAATCCAAGGGAGGCGCATGTATTTGTTGGTGTGCAAATCAAGGAGCAATCTGAAATTGTTGAGCTCGTTTCAAGGCTAGAGAAAAATAATCTGCTTACACTGGATTTTACTGACAATGAGATGGCAAAATTGCATGTACGTCATATGGTTGGTGGGCATGCACCCAATCTGCAGGATGAAATCTTATTTCGCTTTGAGTTTCCCGAGCGACCAGGTGCACTGATGAATTTTCTTAACAACATGAGCTATGGTTGGAATATTAGTCTTTTCCACTATCGCAATCATGGCGCAGACTATGGCCGTGTGTTGGTCGGCATTCAGGTGCCGCATCACGACAAAGCCCCACTGAGAAATTTTCTTGATAGTCTGGGTTATCGCTATTGGGATGAGAGTGACAACCCCGCGTATAAACAATTCCTAGGTTAGGGTTTGACGACGGTGGGCACGAGTGATATTGAATTTGTGCTCATGTTGAATAATTACCTATGGGGTTCATCGAGTTATGACATTGACTACCTCACGGCATCCACCGAAAATTTGTGTGGTGGTTACCGTGAAGTTGTTGGGTGTTTAAATAAATGAGTAGAAATGAGTCACCCAAGGGGGTGCAAATTATGAAGCAGGTCCTCAGGCAACGTATAATTGCAGGTCGCGATGGTTTGATTGTAACCGAGCGAATACGCATGAGTCGTGCCATAGTAGAGAACATAATTAATCTGATGGTTTTTCGTACGGCTAGCGCGGTATTGGCCTACATGAACTTTGGTACAGAGTGCTCCACAGAGGAGTGGGTGCAGCAGATGCTGGATGACGGCAAGCACGTGTTTTTGCCCAGAGTAAACAATCTTACGCAGGAGTTAGACGTCTATCGCGTGACTGATCTGCGGCATGACTTGGCTCCTGGTTTGTTTGGTGTTCGTGAGCCCATAGCTGAGCGATGCGAAAAGCTGCACGTCCTAAAAGAGATAGATTTTATTTTGTTGCCCGGAGTGGCGTTCGGACGTGATGGCGCGCGCTTGGGTTATGGCGGCGGATTTTATGACAAACTATTAGCCAGAATCGAAAATGAAGATCAAGGACGTCGTCCTGCGCTGGTTGCCGGAGCATTTTCTATGCAACTGATTGAAGACGTGCCACAGGAGATTACCGATCAAAAGGTGGAGTGGTTAGTGACAGAGGGCGAGACCATACGGTGTGTCTGATGCGCATATGGAAAAAATAGACACTTTTTGTGTTGCCACAGCAAGAGGCAATGTGGTGCACATAAGTTGATTAATAATAAGCGATGAGAAAGTAGAACATGACAGATTTGCCTGATGCCGATCCGCAGGAAACGCAGGAGTGGTTGGATGCACTGGATTCAGTGTTGGAGAACGGAAGTCCAGCGCGTGCTCACTACTTAATTAGTCAGCTGGTTAGGAAGGCGCAACTGGTCGGCGTGGATTTGCCAAGTAGCACAATCACCCCTTATTTAAACACCATTCCACTTGACAAGGAGCAGCGCTCGGTTGGAAACCATGAGCTTGAGCATCGTATTCTTGCCCTAACGCGATGGAATGCCATGGCTATTGTGCTAAATGCCAATCGTGAGTCATCCGAGTTGGGTGGCCATATCGCCACCTTTGCCTCTGCGGCAACACTGTATGACGTCGGCTTTAATCATTTTTTTCACGGCAAAACCAAGAGCCATGGCGGTGATTTAATTTACTTTCAGGGCCATGCGTCACCGGGCATATACGCGCGAGCCTTCCTTGAGGGGCGCCTTAGTGAAGAGCAGCTGTATAGTTTTCGTCAGGAGGTTAATGGCAATGGCCTGCCCTCTTACCCCCATCCATGGTTGATGCCTGATTTCTGGCAGTTTCCTACTGTGTCTATGGGGCTGGGCCCCTTGATGGCAATTTATCAAGCACGTTTTATGCGTTATTTGGAGTGCCGGGGAATTGTAAATACTGCCGGACGCAAGGTGTGGTCATTTCTTGGCGATGGTGAAACCGATGAGCCAGAATCGCTGGGAGCCATTTCGATGGCTGCGCGTGAAAAATTAGACAATCTAATTTTTGTTGTTAATTGTAACTTGCAAAGATTAGATGGCCCCGTGCGAGGCAATGGGAAAATAATTCAGGAGTTGGAGGGCGTGTTCCGCGGCGCCGGCTGGAATGTTATTAAGGTGGTATGGGGTGGGAAATGGGATCGTTTGTTTGCAAAGGACAAGACTGGACTGTTATTAAAGCGTATGGAAGAGGTTGTGGACGGTGAATACCAGACATATAAATCCAAAGATGGCGCTTACGTACGGCAACATTTTTTTGGAAAATATCCAGAGCTGTTGGCGCTGGTTGCCGATATGTCAGATGATGAAATTTGGCATCTTAATCGTGGCGGTCATGACCCACATAAGGTTTTTGCTGCGTACGCGGCTGCTGTCAATCACAAAGGACAACCTACAGTAATTTTGGCTAAAACTATTAAGGGTTATGGCATGGGCGAGGCTGGTGAAGCTCAAAATATTACTCATCAGCAAAAGAAAGTGGACGGCGAGGCGTTACGCAAATTTCGTGATCGCTTTAATATCCCAGTGACCGATGATCAGCTTAGCCAGCTGCCATTTTGTCGTCCACCAGAAGATAGTTTGGAGATGAGCTATTTGCGCGAACGTGGCAATATCTTGGGTGCCGTGCCAGATCGAAAAGTAGTGGCGGAGCCATTGCAAATACCAAGCCTAGAGGCCTTTGAGGTCTTGCTGAAGGGTACGGAAGATCGTGAAATTTCTACTACCATGGCGTTTGTTCGCATGCTGGGCATCTTGGTCAAAGATAAAAATATTGGGAAGCTGGTGGTGCCTATCGTGCCAGATGAATCGCGTACTTTTGGTATGGAGGGATTATTTCGTCAGCTCAGCATTTTCTCTCAGGTTGGGCAGTTATATACACCTCAGGATGCCGATCAGCTGATGTTTTACAAGGAAGACAAAGCTGGACAAATATTGCAAGAGGGTATTAATGAGGCCGGTGCAATGTCGTCTTGGATTGCCGCATCAACAGCCTACGCCAATCATGGTGTGGCGATGGTGCCATTCTATATTTACTACTCTATGTTTGGTTTTCAACGTGTCGGAGATTTAATATGGGCGGCAGGCGATCAGCGTTCACGTGGCTTTCTGCTGGGAGGAACTGCCGGGCGCACCACATTGAATGGCGAGGGGTTGCAGCATCAAGATGGACATAGTCATTTGGCGGCAGCGACTATCTCTAATTGTATATCCTATGACCCAACTTTTGCTTACGAACTTGCGGTAATTATTCAAGATGGTATGCGGCGTATGCATCAAGAGCAGGAGGATGTGTTCTACTATATTACTGTGATGAATGAGAATTATGCACATCCTGCCATGCCGAATGGTGTGGAGGCGGGGATTATTAGGGGTTTGTATTTATTTGATGAGGGGAAAGCCAGGGTCGCTACATCACCAACAGTGCAGCTTCTGGGTAGCGGGACCATCTTGCGCGAGGTTATCGCAGCAGCTGAATTGCTGGCAAAAGATTTTGGTGTGGTGTCAGATGTATGGAGTGTAACGAGTTTTAATGAATTGCGTCGAGACGGTTTGGATTGCGAGCGTTGGAATATGTTACATCCTACAGCGACACCACGTATAAGCTATGTTGAGCAGTGCCTGGGTAAGCGCAAAGGGCCGGTTATTGCTGCAACTGACTATATTAAAAGTTACCCAGACCAGATCAGGGCTTTTTTGAGGGGCAATTATAAAGTGCTGGGTACAGACGGCTACGGTCGTTCTGATACACGCAAAAAGTTGCGCCACTTCTTTGAGGTTGATCGTTATCATGTTGTGCTTGCTGCACTGAAAGCGCTGGCTGACGAAGGTACCGTGGCCACAAGTGAAGTTAGTAGAGCGCTCAAACTGTATAATATAAATCCTGACAAACCCAATCCAATTATGGTTTGATCGGGCAGGAGATGCGCGTGACAGAAATAAAACAGGTGCTTGTGCCGGATATTGGCGACACTAAAAATGTGCCAGTCATAGAAATTATGGTTAAGGTTGGTGACACAATCAGGGCAGAGCAGTCCTTGCTCACCCTGGAAACCGATAAGGCCACAATGGATATTCCGGCGCCTTTTGATGGGGTAATAAAAAATATTAGCGTTAAGGTCGGTGACAAAATATCGGAGGGCGCACTGTTGCTGCTAGTTGAGGTTAGTGCAACGAAAGCATCCTCACTGACAGCCCCCCTTGTGGCTCATGATTCGGCAAAAAAGACTGCTAATTTATTAGCGGAACCTCTTGCCGTTGCATCTGTAGTTTTGTCAACGATTGCACCCAGCACCCTTGCGGGCAGGGCACACGCTAGCCCATCTGTACGTCACTTTGCGCATGAGCTTGGGGTTGATCTGGAGCGAGTGAGGGGTAGTGGAATAAAGGGACGCATCACTAGATGTGATGTACTGGGCTTTGTTAAGTCCACACTTTCACAACAGCAGGGGGGCGGCTTGCAAGTGGCAGCCATGCCGATAGTGGACTTCTCTAGGTTTGGTGTCATTGAGATTAGAGCCCTTTCTCGCATCAAGAAGCTCTCGGGTGCAAATCTTCACAGAAATTGGATTTCCATTCCACATGTTACCCAACATGATGAGGCTGACATTACTGAGATGGAAGCATTCCGCAAAGAGCTCGGTGAGAAATATGGGGATGAGGTAAGGGTAACGTTACTACCATTTTTGATGAAGGCTGTGGTGCGAGCCATGCAGCAATATCCGAACTTGAATTCATCGCTAGGCGTTGACGGCGAAAGCGTAGTTTTGAAAAAATATTTTCATATTGGCGTGGCGGTGGATACCGTAGATGGACTAGTGGTCCCAGTGCTTCGTGATGTAGATAAAAAAGGTATAGTTCAGCTGAGTAGAGAGCTTGGTGAAATTAGTGTGATGGCACGTGAAAAATCCCTACCAGCAACTGCCATGCAAGGCGGATGTTTTACTATTTCTAGCTTGGGTGGAATCGGAGGGACATTCTTTACGCCCATTATTAATGCACCAGAGGTGGCAATTCTTGGGGTATCCAGGGCGAGCATGACGCCGATATACGTGGATGGCAAGTTTGTGCCACGTTTGATGTTGCCATTGTCGCTGTCGTATGATCATCGTGTTGTTGACGGTGCTGAGGCGGTACGCTTTACGGGCTACCTTGGCAAGGCGTTGCTAGATGCTCGTGAGATGGGATTATAAACATTGAGTTTGGCTCCTATTGGCATACTGGGCGGCACATTTGATCCAATTCATAATGGGCATTTGCGCTTGGCACAGGAAGCGTTTGAGCAGTGTGGTTTAACCAAGGTACATTTCATTCCTAGCGGCGTGCCGCCACATCGAAGCATTCCGCATGCCAACATCACAGAACGCTTGGACATGGTTAGATTGGCGTTACAGGGCAATGCAACATTTGTGATGGACGAACGTGAGGCTCATCGCACCGCTCCCTGCTATATGATTGATACACTCAGGACGTTGCGTGCCGATTTTGATATGCAACAGCCATTGTGTTTATTGATGGGCGGAGATGCCTTCTTGTTGCTACACTTGTGGCATCAGTGGAAGAGTTTGTTTGAATTGGCGCATATTGTGGTTATGCAGCGTGCGGGATGTCAACCGTTTGGCAATGCAATAAACAAAGCCAACAATGCTTTGTGCGAAGAATATAAGCGGCGCCTTGTCCCGGCTTCGTGTGCGCTACGCGATTCGTCTGCCGGAGCAATTTTTGTGGCGGATATGCCTGCCATGGAAATTTCTGCTACTGATATTCGTAGGCGTTGCGCAGATAAAAAAGACGTGCGTTATTTGTTGCCAGATGCTGTAGTAAATCACATACAATCACATCATTTATATACCTCATAATGTTAACCATCGAAGAAAAAATTTTGGTAGTGGTTGCTGCACTAGAAGATATCAAGGCGAATGATATTAGCGTCCTTGATACCAGCAAAAAAAGTCAGCTATTCGAGCGTATAGTGATCGCCAGTGCAAACTCAGCGCGTCAGACCAGGTCCTTGGCTGATCATGTGTCCAAGCAACTAAAGTTACGTGGTGAGCCAGCGCTTAGCGTGGAGGGCGTGGAGGGTGGGGAGTGGGTGTTGGTTGATTTGGGGGAGGTGGTAGTACATATCATGCAACCAGCAGTCCGTACCCACTATCAATTAGAAGAGCTGTGGAGCATGCGGCACCTACCATCGAAGATGGCCAGCGGGCCCGCATGAAATTTTTGTTGGTTGCGGTTGGCCACAAGATGCCAAGCTGGATTACTACTGGGTTTGCTGAGTACGTGAAGCGTATGCCACCTTCGGCAAAAGTTGAACTAATAGAGGTAAGGCAGGAACCACGAACCACTGGTAAGAGTGTAGCGAAGATGCTCGAGGCAGAGGCCTGTCGTATAGCCGCCTCTTTGCCAGAGGGCACCCAGCGCGTTGTCTTAGACGAACATGGTACAAGCTACACCACTAAACAGTTTGCACAAAAAATGCAAGATTGGATGGGAGGTGGGCGTGATGTGACCTTTGTGATTGGGGGTGCGGATGGTTTGCACGAATCCATAAAAAATGGTACGCAGAAAATGGCACTATCAAGCATGACGTTGCCGCATGGCCTGGTGCGTGTGCTGCTAGCAGAACAGCTGTATCGTGCATATAGTTTGCTGCACAATCATCCCTATCATCGTGAATAATGTGGGCTCAGCTCAACAAGCCAAATGAATTCACGATTATCTGCGTAGGTCTACACATGCCAGTTTAAGTCGGTATTACTTTAATGTCGCATGCCGTGAATGAAGAAATCCTAATTAGCGCCACCCTGCAAGAAACTCGTGTTGCAATAATTCAGCAGGGGGTGGTGCGCCAACTACACATTGAATGTGACGATCATCTTGGGGTCGTTGGCAATGTGTATCTTGGCCGTGTGAGGCGTGTGTTGCCCGGCATGCAATCTGCTTTTATCGATATTGGGCTAGAGCGCTCCGCTTTCTTGCATGCAGATGATGTGCTGGAGAGTCGCAGTGACGTTGGCATAAAAACCCCTATAGAAAAAATACTATATGAAGGGCAGACCATTCTGGTTCAGGTTATAAAAGAGCCCATCGGAAGTAAGGGTGCGCGCCTTTCAACCCAGATCAGTATTGCTGGACGCTTGTTGGTATTTCTACCTCAGGAATCCCATATTGGTGTATCGCAGCGCATTGAGAGCGAAGCTGAACGTGAGCTTCTGCGCGCCAAGTTGCAAGGGTTATTACATGAGAGCAGTGGGGGTGGTTATATTATCCGCACTATGGCGGAATTTTCGACAGAGCAAGATTTGCGTGCGGATATTGAGTATCTCAACAGGCGATGGAATGAAATTCAAAAACAAGCAAAGCTGTCCGTTTCCCCGCAGTTGCTATATCAGGAACTAGACATTAGCCTATGCGTACTGCGTGATTTTTTTAACGAGGGAATTACTAAAATTTTAGTGGATTCACGAGAGACCTATCAGCGTATGGTCAATTTTGCGCGAGACTTTAATGAGGGCGCGCTATTGCGGCTAGAGCACTATGTTGGCGAACGCATGTTATTTGATTTGTATGGCGTAGAAGAGGAGATTGAGCGTGCACTGTTGCGTCGCGTAAATCTAAAGTCGGGAGGATACATCATCATTGATCAGACCGAGGCGCTCGTTGCGATCGATGTTAATACCGGTGGATTTGTTGGCTCGAGTAACTTTGATGACACCATCTTTAAGACAAATATGGACGCTGCGCAGGTTATAGCGAGTCAGTTGCGCCTGCGCAATTTGGGTGGAATTATTGTGTGTGACTTCATTGACATGCGTAGTCAGGCAGATCGAGACGCCGTGCTAAATGAGTTAAAAAAGTATTTGGCGCATGACCATACACGTATTACGGTAAATGGCTTCTCTCCTCTGGGATTGGTGGAGATGACACGCAAGCGTACGCATGAGAGCTTGGCTCGCATACTATGTGAGCCCTGTCCCACCTGTAGTGGGCGTGGCGAAATAAGAACAACAGAGGCAATATGCCATAAAATTATGCGTGACATTATGCGTGAAGCCAGCCAGCCTAATGCACGCGAGTATCGTATCCTGGCCTCACAAGGAGTGGTTGATCTGTTCTTGAAGGGGGAGTCGCAAAGCCTCACCAGACTTTCCAATTTGATTGACAGGCCAATTTCATTGCACGTAGAGAGTGTGTATGGCCAAGAACGATACGACATTATCTTGATATAAGGTTTTGTATTAATGATTAAATTGACGTCGCCTGAGTCATGGCATGGCCGTATTGCAGTCACTGTAATTATTTGATTATGCATGGCCGCCGCTCTTCTTGACTGGTGGATGGGCGGACTGTTACTATACCCAACTAATTTGTTCAACTAAATTTTAGAGGTAGGGATTATGGATGTGAAAGAAATTATTAAAGGGCAGGTAACCGGTCATCCTGTGGTGTTGTATATGAAGGGTACGCCGGAGTCCCCGCAATGTGGATTTTCTGCTAATGTGGTTCAAACGCTCAGGGCGTGCAGTGTGGCCGGTCTTTTTACGGTGGATGTTCTTGCAGACCCCGAAATTCGTCAAGGAATAAAGGATTATTCCGATTGGCCAACCGTTCCGCAGCTCTATGTCAAAGGGAGTTTTGTTGGTGGATCTGACATTGTGAGCGAGATGTATAAAAATGGAGAATTGCAAAAACTGCTACATACATAGAAATCTTATTGATATGGGTAATTTTGTGTTTAAGGCGACCGAAAGGTCGCCTTTTTTATGACCAGCGTGGCGCTGTAAGGCGTTTTCGTGCCTGTGCGATGGCGATCTCGACCTGCTGAGGTGATGTGCCGCCGATATGATTTCGACTGGCTAAGGAGCCTTCCAGGGTAAGCACTGAAAAAACATCATCCGTAATGAGTGTCGAAAATTTTTGCAATTCGTACAACTCGAGATCACTCAAGTCGCAGCCGCGCTGCTCGGCGAACCTTACTGCCACGGAAACCACTTCATGCGCATCACGGAACGGCAATCCTTTTTTGACTAGATAGTCGGCTAAGTCTGTGGCTGTTGAGTAGCCTTGCAAGGCTGCACTGCGCATGGCCATGGGGTGGACGGTTATGCCGCCAATCATGTCGGTATAAATACGCAGAGTCTGGGTCAGTGTGTCAACGGTATCGAATAGAGGCTCTTTATCCTCTTGGTTATCCTTGTTGTAGGCTAGCGGCTGGCCTTTCATTAAAGTTAGCAATGCGACCAAATTGCCGTTTACGCGCCCCGTTTTGCCTCGTACGAGCTCTGGCACATCAGGATTTTTCTTTTGTGGCATGATGGAAGACCCAGTACAGAAGCGATCGGCAATATCAAGAAAGCCGAATCGTGGGTTCATCCACAAGATAAGCTCCTCTGATAGGCGTGATAAGTGGGTCATTATTAGGGCCGCGCAGGCGGTAAATTCAATGGCAAAGTCGCGGTCTGATACCGCATCCAGGGAGTTGTGGCATACGTCATCGAACCCAAGAAGTTCGGCCACCATCTCACGCTTTATGGGATAGCTGGTGCCCGCTAATGCAGCAGATCCAAGTGGAAGATAGTTGACGCGCTTACGACAATCGATCATGCGCTCCGCGTCACGATTTAGCATTTCGAAGTATGCCATTAGGTGATGCGCAAAACTGACTGGCTGTGCCACCTGTAAATGAGTATACCCGGGCATAATGGTGTGTGCATGTTGTCCGGCAAGATTGATGACTGCAGATTGCAGGTCAAGAATTAACTTGTGCAGCTCGTCAATGGCGTCCCGCAAGTACAAGCGCATGTCGGTTGCCACCTGATCATTTCGTGAGCGCCCTGTGTGCAAACGCTTGCCTGCATCACCTACTAGGGCAGTTAGACGCTTTTCGATATTGAGATGCACATCTTCTAAATCGAGTGACCACGTAAATTTATTATTAATAATTTCAAGCTCTACTTGAGCCAGGCCACGACGAATGTCGTCTAAGTCTTGTGCAGTGATAATGCCACACGCCCCCAGCATTTGTGCGTGTGCTAGGGACGCACGAATATCGAATGGTGCCAGCCTTTTGTCAAATTCTACAGAAGCCGTATAACGCTTTACCAGCTCTGTCACTGGCTCGATAAATCGCCCAGACCAAGTTTTTTTATCGTTCGCTGTCATCATCTATTGTCCAAAATATGTAGCCTACGCTTTAAGGCACACAGGCCATATAAAACATGCAAAATTTAACATAAAATATCTAGCTTCGTATGGTACTCGGTTTCTTTAGTCTAGGGGCATTCGACAGGGTGGCCGTCTTGGCGATCGTCATGCCCACAAGAAGGCTTGGACGATTGAGCCTGGACCAGGTGATGGTGAAGATTTATGGGATCTTGCTACCCACTATTTCGCAATCCTGCGGCAATCCCATTTATTGTTAGGTGTATAGCACGCTTCACCAGGTGGTGGCTATCACCAGAGCGGTGACGATGTAATAACCCTACTTGTAAATGATTGAGTGGATCAATATATGGGGTGCGTGTGGTGAGACTGCGTGCCAACGTTGGATTGCTTTCTAGTAGGGTTGTTGCCCCTGTGATAGCAAAGAGCATGTCTATGGTGAGCTGCCATTCGGTCTCTATCATACTGAAAATGGTATGACGCAAAGTTTCGTCTGCTACCAGCTCGGCGTAACGCGAGGCAATGCCCATGTCAGTCTTGGCTAAAACCATGTCCATATTCGAAAGCAGTCCGCGAAAAAATGCCCAGTTCTTGTACATGGCTTGCAGTTGTTGTAGCCCAGCGCTGTTTTCACACTCAATAAATTTTTGTACCGCGCTACCAAAGCCATACCAACCAGGCAACAATACTCGATTTAGGCTCCAGCTGAATACCCAGGGGATGGCGCGTAGATCCTCGATGCTATCAGACGTTTTGCGTGAGGAGGGGCGGCTACCGATATTGAGTTCAGCAATTTCCTTAATGGGCGTAGCGGCAAAAAAATAATCGGTAAAGCCGGCAGTTTCATATACGAGCTTGCGGTAGGTGGCAAAGGCGTCCAGGCTAAGCGCCTCCACAATGCGAAGATGCTCTGATGTGGCACCATCGTTTTCGTGGGGGTGTAGCAATGTGGCCTCCAGGGTGGCAGCAATAAGGATCTCGAGGTTGCGTCGTCCAATCTCGGGATCTGCATACTTGCTGGCGATGACCTCGCCCTGCTCGGTGATGCGAATTTGGGCATTTACGCTACCCAGCGGCTGAGCCAGAATCGCCTCATAGCTTGGGCCACCACCACGGCCCACTGTGCCACCACGCCCGTGAAACAGGCGCAACTCAATGCCATGCTTATTAAACACTTTTACCAATTCGAGTTCCGCCTTATACAGCTCCCAGTTTGCGGTAAGGTAGCCACCATCCTTGTTGCTGTCCGAATAGCCTAGCATTACCTCCTGCGTGTTGTTGCGGCTCTTGAGTAGTTGACGGTAAAGTGGGATGGAGAGTAATTCATCCATAATCACACCACAGACACGCAAATCGGCGATAGTTTCAAATAGTGGAATAATATTTATGTGTAGTGTCTGGCAATCGTCTAGCAAGCTAACTTGCTGCAACATCAATGCCACCTCGAGTATATCGCTTACCCCATCAGTCTTAGAGATGATGTAGTTGGGCAACGCAGCGTGACCAAAGCGTTGGTGAATTTTTTGAGCTGTCCTCATTAACTGTAGTTCGCTTTGTACGATATCCGAAAATTTTTCAAAATCGTCAATCAATATCTTGGCGGTCTGCAGCGCTGCAATCAATGCATCGCGACGCTCTGCTTCGTTGAGCTTGAGATAGCTGGTGTTGCCCATCTTGAGAAATAATTCGTGAACCACTTGCTCATGCACGCTGCTGTGCTGGCGCATATCTAGTGGCGCAAGATGAAAGCCAAACACTTCAACGGCACGACGTAAGCAGGCAATGCGTCCATGTGCCAAATGTAGTGCGCCGTGCTGCTCTAGTGAGTCGATAATAATATCGAGATCGGCCATGTACTCTTGTGCCTCAGTGTAAGGCTTAGCATGTGGACTAACAGCATGCAGGTGCTTGATGGGGTGCCCGAGGTGCCCCGCGGTAGCTGCCAGACGAGAATATATGGCGATTAATGCGCGGCGATAGGGTTCATCCTCTCGGCTAACAGCCCTGTCTGGCGAACTTGCGGAGAGCTCTTCGAGAGCCTGGCTGGTCTTTACGAGTCTCGTAGACAGGCTAAGGCGTATGCTGAGTAAGTGGGTTTCTGTTAAGTAGTACTCTAGTGCGGTAGCTGAGTGCCGCATTACAGCGTCCATCATGACCGGGTGTGTAACAAATGGATTTCCGTCGCGATCGCCGCCAATCCAACTGCCGATGCGTAGAAATGGTGGAATGTGCAAACGTTTACCAAAGTGCGTCTCTATTTGTTTCGCCAGACTAGCGTAGATCTTTGGAATTTCACTGAGGAAAGTGTAGCGATAGTAGGCCAATCCATTCTTTATTTCATCCGGCACCGTTAGTTTTGATGTGCGTAACATGCGCGTATGCCACAGTATTAGAACAAAGCGTCGCAACGCCTCTTCGTTGTCAGCAAGCTCGTCCGGCGTCATGTTGATTCGATCACGGTCTGAAAGTAGGCTGGCAATAATTAGCTGACAGTCAAGGATACTCTTGCGTTGCACTTCAGTGGGGTGCGCGGTCAGGACCGGTGAGATCATCGCTTTGTTGAGAAAAGCTTGCATTGTTTCCGCAGAAATATTTTTTTTCTGCAGGCGGTCAAGAGCTAGTTGCACACTCCCCTCTTGCGGGGGGGAGCCGGCATTAAGATGCGCGCGACGACGACGGTTGTGATGTAAGTCTTCGGCGATATTGGATAACTGTGAAAAGTAACTAAAGGCACGAACTACAGACAAGGTGTCGCGTGGCGATAGTGCATTCAGAATTTTTTCTAATTGATTGCGATCGCGCTCATCTTGAGTTTTGCGAAAAAGAACTGCACAGCGCCGTACGTTCTCAACCAAGTCGAATGTTTCATCACCCTCCTGCTCTCTTAGAGTGTCGCCCAGTATGCGACCGAGCAGGCGAACATCTTCGCGCAATGGCATGTCTTTAAATGATATATCTGCAAACGTGGCTAGCAAGTTCATGATGTTTGTCTTTGGAGTGGGCACTTATCGCAACATACTGTACAACGCGCACGTAATTAGCTCATGTTAGAATGTGGCGCAATCGGATTTACAATTTAAAGATTCAGAAAAAGCTAATGAATCAGGCATATCAGGCGCAAGTCGCCCCCGCAAGGCTGGTCATCGTGTCGCGTGAAAGCGCGTTGGCAATGTGGCAGGCGGAATATATTCGCAATCAATTGCGTGCATTATACCAACAAACTGAAGTCAGTATATTGGGTATGACCACGCAGGGCGATCAGATTTTGGATGTAACGCTATCTAAAATAGGCGGCAAGGGCTTGTTTGTTAAAGAGCTTGAGACGGCACTTGAGGATGGGCGGGCCGACATTGCGGTACACTCGCTGAAGGATGTGCCAATGCACTTGCCGAGAGGTTTTATGTTGGCATGTGTCGGCATGCGTGAAGATGCGCGTGATGCTTTCGTTTCCAATCGGTATGCCAATCTTGAGGCACTACCGTTGGGTAGTGTTGTAGGCACTTCTAGCTTGCGTCGTGAAAGTCAATTGCGAGCACGATTTCCCCATTTAAAAATTGAATCATTGCGAGGCAATGTGCAGACTCGTTTGTCTAAATTGGACGCCGATAGATACGATGCCATTATTTTAGCCGCTGCAGGATTGAAGCGTTTGGGCTTGGGTAATCGTATTCGTGATTTAATTGCTCCCGAGAGCAGCTTGCCGGCAGTTGGTCAGGGTGCGCTTGGCATTGAATGTCTTAGCTCACGTCTTGACCTAGAGGTGCTATTGCGACCGCTACATCATGCAGAAACTGCAGCTTGCGTCCAGGCAGAGCGTGCCCTGAGTCGTGCGTTAGCGGGTAGCTGCCAAGTTCCATTGGGGGGATTTGCAGAGATGTGTGGCAGTGACTTGCGTTTGCGTGGCTTTGTGGGTAGTCCAGACGGTAAGCGGATGGCGTACGCTGAGCTACGTGGCGTATCGACTGACCCCGAGGCGTTGGGCAATGCTGTGGCACAAGCTTTGCGTGAGCAAGGTGCTGATGACATTCTTGCTGCTTTATGAGGTTGGAGCTTTAGCCCTCTTTGTGACACACCGGACCAACGGTTTGCTTCGTGAATATAAGTCGTTAGTTACAAAACCGATGGCAACACATCTTGACGGCAACAAAAATTTATTTTTAATATGATACGGCAGCCATTAGCTGGGCTAAATATCGCGGTGACCCGCCCGCGTGAGCAGGCGATGCAATTGGCGCAACGGATAGCGCAAGCCGGTGGGCGGGTCACTGTATTTCCTTTGCTAGAGATTGGCCCAGCGGTTGACTTGCAGCCATTGCGCACGCTCATTGCCCGCCTGCACGAGTTTGACATTGCTATTTTTGTGAGCCCAAATGCGGTGAATTATGGCATGGAGGCCATTGTTTCTGCAGGCAAGCTCGGGTTGTTGGTTCAACCAAAATCTTTATTTACGGATAGGACGCAGACGAGAGAAGTGGATGCTTTATTAAATCACCATGGTCAACCACATGCGACTTTGAGGGTTGCAACGATAGGGCAGGGAGGCCTTCGCGCCCTCAGGGGGTATGGCATTGAGGATGTTATTGCGCCACAGGGTGACTCGGATAGTGAGGCGTTGCTAAGACTGTTGGAGTTGCAACCCATAGAGGGCTTGCGTGTGATTATTTTTCGTGGCAATGGTGGGCGTGAGTTTTTGGGTGAAACTTTGAGAGCTCGCGGAGCGAGTGTCGAATATGCCACATGCTATCAACGCAGCAGGTCGCAACAGAATGTTGCTACTTTGCTTGCTACCAATCCGGATGTTGTTGTGGTGACAAGTAGTGAGGCGTTGGGCCACTTGGGGGACATGTTAGACGAGGCGTCTAAAAAGCGTTTTTTTGCTGCGACATTGTTTGTTCCACATGCACGTATTGCCGAGACTGCATATAAATTAGGATGGGATCGGGTGGTGCTGACCAAGGAAGGGGATGACGGCCTTATGTCTGACTTATTGGCGTGGACTACAAAAAATATTTCAAATAATTCTGGAATTAAATCATGAGCGAACAGACGCTACCGCATAGTAAGGCTGACCCCGCCCCGCCAGAGACCGTAGCAATACTCACACCAGCACACAGCTCGCTACATAGTAGGGTTGGGCGCGCCATCTCACGCATGAGTGCAATGCAGATGCTGCTGGTAGTGATGCTGGTGATATTTTTGTGGCAGTGGTTGGACACCCACCTTCAAATTGGTAGTACGCAGCAAGAGTTGGCGCGTCGCCTGACAGAGATGGATGGAAATAACAAGGCTAATAAAGTTTTGATGATGCAAGTGCAAGAGCTAACACGCGAACTATCGGTCAAAGTGGGCGTGCTAGAAGCACGCTCCGTAGAGGTGCAAAATCAGCGAGCTGCGCTAGAGTCTATGTACCACGATCTAGCCAGCAGTCGCGATGAAATGGTATTGGCTGAGGTGGAGCAGATGTTGTTGATTGCCGGGCAGCAATTGAAGCTTTCCGCTAATGTGAGAGCGGCATTAATTGCTATGCAGCAGGCCGATGATCGGCTTAAGCACATGAATCGTGCCGCTCTAGATGGTTTGCGTAAGGCAATTAATCGTGATATTGACAGGCTGCGCACATTGCCAGATGTGAACATCCCTAATATTAGCTCCCGCCTTGATGACCTTGTCGCTGCAGTTGACATGCTGCCATTATTGCAGGATGTCACTCAAGCCTCGCAGGAGGTGGGCGTGACTCCGCCTGCAAATCCACCCGAAAACGGCGCGTTGCGAAAGCTGGTTCGCGAGATATGGGGGGACATGAAGCAATTGGTGCGTATTGAAAATACCCAAAAAGGCGAACTACCGTTGCTGTTGCCTGAGCAGGCCTTCTTCTTACGTGAAAATCTAAAGTTACGTTTGCTGTCTGCGCGTCTTGCTTTGTTGTCGCATGATGAAAGTGGATTTAGGCGTGATCTGCAGTCAGTCCAAAAATGGATGACACGCTATTTTGATGTTGGGTCGGCTAGGGGCTTGCAGGCTGTAAAAATCTTGCAGAAATTAAGAGAATCTAGCATAAGCATTGAGCTGCCAGATGTGAGTGAAAGCCTGGAGGCTGCACGTAACTATCGACTGGCTCTTGGTACGAGATCACGATGAAGTTTATGGCTTGGTTTTTGGGGTTGTTCTCCTTGGCCGTAGCGCTGAGTCTGGCAGCTCATAATCCTGGCTATGTTCAACTGGTGTACCCGCCTTATC
Organism: Gallionellales bacterium UBA7399; assembly: GCA_002470125.1. Lineage (GTDB taxonomy): Bacteria > Pseudomonadota > Gammaproteobacteria > Burkholderiales > Gallionellaceae > Nitrotoga. The sequence continues at coordinate 22,352 of DKNB01000059.1, forward strand.
GTCTTGAGATGTCGTTCACCTTTTTTGTGTTAACGGCACTTGCCCTGTTCGTGCTGGGCTATTTTTTTGTGCGTTTACTGTTGTCTGTTGCTCGTCTTCCTGAGTACGTTCGTCAGTTCCGCGTTGAGCGAGCTCATAGCCAAGGACGCCTGGCTATGGCGGAAGCGTTGGGTGCGTTTTTTTCAGGATATTATGCGCTAGCGGAACGAGCGGCAGTACGGGCAATCAAGCTAGGCGAGGATCGTGACCTAAGTCGCGTTGTTGCAGCACGTTCGGCACATCAGTTACGTGCATTTGATAGGCGAGATAAGTACTTAATCGTAGGCCATGACGAACCAGATGGTTTTGCAACCATGCGTTTGATGGCGCAAGCCGAGTTTAGTATTGACCAACACTGGCCACAGGCCGCGCTTCAGTCTCTAAATGAATTACGCGAAGCTGGTATAAAATCGCATGTCAGCACACTTCGTCTTGAGCTTAAAGCGCAGCAACAGGCACACAATTTAGATGCGGTACTCAAACTTGTCGATCAATTAGAAGGGCGTGGTGGAATAGATGCTGCTGTTGCCATGCAGTTACGTCAGAAGGCGTGGTTGGAAAAAATTAGTGTGCCCATGCTGGATGTTGCGACGCTACGGGTTGTATGGACCAGCGCCCCTGATGAATTTAAAAAATTGCCTAAGGTCAGAATTGCTGCCGTGCGTGCCTTTATTAACCATGGCGATCTTCATGGCGCCCAGAAGATTATAAAAGATGGCTTGGACGCAGATTGGGACGATGATCTCGCAGCTCTGTATGGAGAGTGTCTGACAGAAAAGGTGAGGGATCAAATTGAGCAAGCAGAGCGCTGGCTTAAGTTGCATCCAGATAACGCCGGATTACTTTTGATGCTGGGGAAGCTGTGCTTGCATCAAGGGTTATGGAACAAAGCGCAAAACTATCTGGATGCCAGTAACGGTATCGCACCCAGCAGTGCTGCGTATGTTGCGCTTGGTCATTTGGCTGAGAAATTACAACAACCAAATGAGGCACTTGGATATTTTCAAAAAGCGGTGGCGCAGGATGGGTGATTGCTGGTTAACCATTAATCGAATGTCTCGTGGCCTGTCGCACGCAAATGCGATTAACTTGAGGCGTGTTGTATCGAGGTGCGGGGTGCAGGATGGCCTGGGGTAGGGTGGATGTTGGACTGCATTATCGGTGAGGGCAAGTTATACTGCGCGCTACTAAAGCGCCCGTAGCTCATTTGGATAGAGTATTGGTTTCCGAAGCCAAGGGTAGTGGGTTCGAATCCCGCCGGGCGCACCAATCAAAACAAAGTGATGTTTGTTGCCCCCGATGTCGCGCTGCCTTATTGGACCCAAGGACGAAGACAAAGCTCTTGCGTTTGCCCCGTTTGTTCCGTGGCCGCGGTGTTGATGGGGTAACTTATGGCCAAGGGGCTCCTGGTGTGTCAAGACCAAGCTTCTTTTATGTAGGCGGGGGGGCGAATTGATTTTAGTGACGGGCGGTGCTGGTTTTATTGGATCAAATTTTGTGCTGTCCTGGCTGGCGCAGTTTGATGAACCGATTATCAATCTTGATGCACTGACTTATGCGGGAAATCTTGAAAACGTCGCCTCCTTGGTTGGGGACAGGCGGCATATTTTTGTGCGGGGGGGCATTGGCGACTCCTGTTTGGTTGCTGGCTTGCTCGACAAATATCGTCCTCGCGCTATTCTCAATCTGGCTGCTGAGAGTCACGTTGATCGATCCATTAGCGGTCCAGAAGACTTTATTCAAACAAATATCGTTGGAGTGTTTCGCCTGCTTGAAGAGGCGCGTATATACTGGACTGGCTTGACTGGCCCCGAAAAAGAAAATTTTCGTTTCTTGCATGTCTCTACCGACGAGGTTTATGGCTCGCTGGGTCTGCACGATGCTGCGTTTAAGGAGGTCAATCGTATTGAACCAAACAGCCCCTACTCTGCAAGCAAGGCTGCCAGTGATCATCTGGTGCGAGCCTATCACCATACCTATGGCCTGCCGGTGCTAACCACAAATTGTTCCAATAATTACGGTCCATTTCATTTTCCAGAGAAGCTTATTCCGCTAACAATTGTCAAAGCCCTTGCGGGCGAGGGTTTGCCTGTGTACGGTGACGGGCGTCAAGTCCGTGACTGGCTTTATGTGCAAGATCACTGTGCTGCGATTTGCTGTGTTCTGAGCAAGGGGAGGCCGGGTGAGGTGTACAACATTGGCGGCTGGAATGAAAAAACTAATTTAGACACTGTGTATGCAGTATGTGACCTGCTTGATGAGCTGTATCCACGTAAAGATCTCATATCGTATCGCAAGCAAATTACTTTTGTTGCCGACCGACCCGGTCACGATCGGCGTTACGCGGTCGATGCCAGTAAGGTTGGGTGTGAGTTGGGCTGGAAGCCAGTTGAATCTTTTGAGACGGGGATTCGAAAGACCGTTCAATGGTATCTGCAAAACCAGGATTGGGTGGCTAGCGTTCAGTCAGGCGCCTACCGTGAATGGATGGAAAAAAATTATACAGACCGTGCCAAGTCAGAATGAAAATTCTTCTGTTTGGAAAGGATGGGCAGGTAGGTTGGGAGTTGCAGCGTAGTCTGGCGCCACTAGGCGAAGTTATTGCACCAAGCCGAAATGATCAGGGGCTGTGTGGCAACCTCGCTGATTTGGGTGGTCTAGCGAAAACAATTTGCAAGGTGTCGCCAGATGTCATTGTGAATGCGGCAGCTTATACAGCCGTAGACAAGGCTGAGAGTGAGCCAGAACTTGCTCGAGTCATTAATGCCATGGCTCCTGGCGTCTTGGCTCAAGAAGCCAAGCGGAGTGGCGCCCTGCTCGTTCATTACTCCACTGATTATGTGTTTAATGGTGGCGGAACTGTACCGTGGCTTGAGACTGATCCCGCGTTTCCATTGAATATTTATGGAACAACTAAGCTGGAGGGAGAGAGAGCTATTTGCACAACGAACTGCCAGCATCTTATTTTTCGTACTAGCTGGGTTTACGCAGCCCGTGGCAACAACTTTGTTAAGGCTATATTACGGTTGGCTCAAGAGCAAGAGAGTCTTGCTGTTGTCAGTGATCAGGTTGGAGCTCCTACCGGCGCCGATCTGCTCGCAGATATAACTGCCCACACTATTGGTTCAGTGTTGCAACGCCCAGAGATGGCTGGCCTTTATCATCTTGCAGCCAGCGGTTATACTTCTTTTCATGAGTACGCCAGCTTTATCCTCGATTTTGCTCAACGTGCCAATCTTCCCCTGAGGGTTGCGTCGGATGCTATTCGAAAAATTTCCACTAGCGCATTTCCCACGGTAGCAAAGCGCCCATGTAATTCACGCTTGGGAACAAAAAAATTACAGAGTACCTTCGGGCTACATCTGCCTGACTGGAGAGCGGGTGTGACTAGAGTGCTAACAGAAATTCTGGATACAGACTATGATAAATCGTAAAGGTGTTGTGTTAGCGGGGGGTTCCGGTACTCGTCTGCACCCCGTCACATTGGCGCTCTCCAAGCAGTTGCTGCCGGTGTATGATAAGCCGATGATCTACTACTCCCTGTCTACGCTTATGCTGGCGGGCATACGTGATATCTTGATTATATCCACCCCACAGGATACGCCACGCTTTGAGCAGCTGCTGGGCGACGGCAGCATGTGGGGTATAAAGCTGAAGTATGCAGTACAGGCAAGCCCAGAGGGCTTGGCTCAGGCGTTTGTTATCGGACGCGATTTTATCGGCGATCATACTTCAGCACTGGTGTTGGGCGACAATATTTTTTATGGCCATGCTTTTGGTGATCAATTGAAAAAAGTTGGACAGCGTAACGTGGGTGCGTCAGTTTTTGCCTATCGTGTGCGTGATCCAGAGCGTTACGGCGTGCTGGAATTTGATGCCAACAACAAGGTTGTTTCAATCGAAGAAAAACCATCAAAACCAAAATCTAATTATGCCGTCACAGGCCTTTATTTTTATGATAATCAGGTCGTCGATATAGCCGCAACCCTAAGGCCTTCTGCTCGGGGTGAGCTAGAGATTACTGATCTGAATCGCATTTACCTTGAGCGCGGACAGCTTAATGTTGAAGTTATGAGTAGGGGCCACGCTTGGTTGGATACTGGCACGCACGAGTCACTATTAGAGGCGAGTCAATTTATTCACACTATCGAGCATCGTCAAGGACTGAAGATTGCATGTCCGGAAGAAATCGCTTTTCGCGAAGGATTTATTGACGCGGCGCAACTTAAAAAACTTGCGGCTCCATTGCAAAAAAGTGGCTACGGTGACTACCTGATGCAGGTACTTAGAGAGCGGGAGGCATTCGAGTGAGGGTGAGTCAGACTGATATTGCTGATTTGCTGATTTTTGAGCCTAAAGTGCTGAGCGATGAGCGTGGATTTTTTTTTGAAAGTTATAATCGTCGACAGTTTTTCAATCTAACCGGGCGTGATATTGAATTTGTTCAAGACAATCGCTCCCAATCTGTAAAAAATGTATTACGCGGATTGCATTATCAAATTCAACATCCACAAGGGAAGCTGGTGTGTGTGGTGCAGGGCGCCGTGTTTGATGTGGCCGTTGATGTGCGCCGTAGTTCGCCGACCTTTGGGCGACACTTTACACTTGAACTTTCTGCCGAAAATAAGCGTGCGCTGTGGGTTCCAGAGGGTTTTGCACATGGCTTTTTGGTTCTTTCGGACACCGCTGAACTGCATTACAAGACAACTGACTATTGGGCACCAGAATTTGAGCGTAGCATTATCTGGAACGATCCTGTTATTGACATTCAATGGCCAATCCAGGGTGACCCCATCATATCCACAAAGGACCAGAAGGCTGAGCCATGGGCACGCGCAGAGTATTTTGTATGACGGGCGCCGGCTGTCAAATTTTGGTTGGGACTTACTTAAAAGTCGTTAACGTAAGCGCCAACCTGGCATAAAGCTATCAAAGCTGATATCGCTGTGGCCATTGGCCATATACGACCATGTTGATTCTATCCATTGGCCCCAAACATCATACGCTTCGCCATAAATTTCTTGGCGCCTGGGAAGCAGTCTAATGCCGAAAGTGCGGCCGCACGTCCAATTTTTAGGGGTGAAAACTCATTGGAAAAAAGACGAACCAGGCCATCGGTGAACCCAATACCGGCGTGGCGATCGATCTGGCGTTGCTTGCGATAATTGGCAAGCGTGGCGTCTGAACCGAGAGTGCCTGTGGCGCACCCAATGCTCCCCTGGGCTAGCTCCCATGCATCGCGTAGCCCCATGTTAAAGCCTTGCCCAGCTACGGGATGCAGGGTTTGTGCGGCGTTACCGATGAGTACGGTATGCGAAAGCGTGGTGCTAACCGCGCGCTTGAGTTGAAGGGGAAAGCAAGCGCGCCTCCCGACGGTTAAGAACTTGCCTACTCGATCTCCAAAATGTTGGTGCAATTTGGCTAGAAAGGTGTCGTCGTCCCAGTGCAATACTTCTTGAGAAAGTTCATGTGCCACTGTCCACACCAATTCGTAGCCACCCCTAAACGGTAGCAGCGCTAATGGGCCTTGCGTAGTAAAACGCTCGAATGCTATGTCTGATTGGTGATGGGTACAGGTAACATGTGCAATGACTGCACTTTGACCATAATCGCTCACTTTTGGCGGATGAGCGATTTCTAGCAGCCTTCCTCCGTCAGCGACTACAGCCAATTGAGCCTCAAGCTGGCGCTCATGACCGGCGTGCCGGTAGGTAACGCGCGCTTCAGTTGGATTGCTCTGCAGGCTTGTAACGGCGGCATCGGTGAGGTGGGTTAGCTCATCCGCTCTTAGTAGGGCGTCTTGCATCGTGCCTTGTAATGTTGCGTACGGCAGCACATAGCCCAGCTCTGGTATGTCAAGATCCTTGGCCTGCAATAGGGTGCGCCCGAAAGAATTTTTTTGTGAGACGTGAATTGTCTTGATTGGTGAAACTTGTGAGAGGTCCTTCCATACCCCAAGCCTGTCCAGCAACTGACGGCTCCCGTAAGACAATGCTAGGGCACGTGGATCGACGGTTGCAGACTTTGTTGTTCCAGCTTCCAGGATGACGACATGCAGACCGCTGTCGCGCAGCGCAAGTGCAAATGCGATACCCACTGGGCCACCTCCAACCACCGCGATGTCACAATGGCTACTCATGGCTGTCGCATCAGCTCTTCGATGGCCACTATCGTTTTTGGCGCAGCCTCGGTTAGCACCTCACAGCCTTGGCTCGTGATAACCACATCATCCTCGATGCGAATGCCGATGTCCCAGAATGCTTGCGGTACATCAGCTGCTGGGCGTATATAACAACCTGGCTCAATGGTAAGCGCCATTCCTGGTTGCAGCATTCGCCAATCACCACCTAGTTTGTACGTGCCGACGTCGTGCACATCCATCCCCAGCCAGTGGCCTGTTCGGTGCATATAGAAGCGCTTGTAGCTACCGCTCTCCAGAACAGCATCTACACTGCCATTGCATAGCTTGTAATCAATAAAGCCTTGCGCCAGTACGCGCAAGGCAGCTTCGTGTGGTTCGTTCCAATGAGAGCCAGGATGGGCGGCCAAAATGGCAGCGGTCTGCGCGCTCAATACCAACTCGTAGATATCTTTCTGTGCTGCACTGAAGTGACCATTTATCGGAAAGGTGCGGGTGATATCTGCAGCATAACCGTCAATTTCGCAGGCGGCATCTATTAGTAACAGCTCGCCATCTCGTAGCTGCACGTTGTTAGCGGTGTAGTGCAGTACACAGGCGTTGACTCCGCCTGCAACTATTGGGGTATAGGCGGGTGCCTGCGCACCATTTTTTCTAAACTCGTGTAACAGCTCCGCTTCAATTTCGTATTCCATCTTACCGGGGTGGGTAGCAAGCATGGCGCGGATATGTGCGGTAGCGGAGATGGTCGCAGCACGTCGCATAATGGACAGCTCGACCTCATCTTTTATTAAGCGCATCTCATTGAGTAGCGTGCGCACATCGTGTATCGCATTTGGCGCAGCCATACCACTACGCACCTGCTCCTGTAATCGTGCGCGCAGCCTAATGATGCGCACATCCCACGAGGCGTCGGCACCCAGTGGATAAAATAATGCGGGCTGATCACCCGCTAACTCGAGGAGCTTGTCGTCTAGCTGTGCTATCGGAAATGCTGCATCGAAACCATATATTTCTTTCGCACCCTCGGGCCCATGACGGAGGCCATCCCATGTCTCGCGCTCCAGATCTTTCGGGCGACAGAACAGAATGGACTGCGGAGTGACACCAGCAATCAACACGAGCACAGCATCTGGTTCGTCAAAGCCGGTTAGGTAATAAAAGTGGCTATTAAAACGATAGGGATAGTGCGCGTCTCCGTTTCGTAAAGCCTCTGGCGCTGTCGGAACAACAACAACACCACGCTGCACCTGATTGATGAGATGGTTGCGACGATTTGCATAAAGAGAAGCATTAAACATGGTTGATATTGTGCGACGAACTTAATGCATTGTCGAGACTTTCGAGGCGTTGCGGCGTCCCTACGTCTATCCAGCGGCCCAAGTGGTGTTCGCCACGCACTCTGCCTAGGTCAATTTGGGCGCGCAACAGTGGGGCGAGTGATGCCTTTGCGCCACGAGGAATATTTGAGAACAAGGCGGGCTGATAAACGCCTATCCCGCTGAAGGTGAGCGTCGGAGTGCCATTCACTACCCTGCCATTAACCAAACAGAAGTCACCATTTGGGTGGTGCGCAGGGTTGTTGATTAATACCAAATGTGCAGTGTCCGCGCTTCTGTTGAGAGCGTCCGCGCACTCTGGTAGTCGAGCAAAGTCATAATCGCAAAAGATGTCACTATTCACAACAGCAAAGGGCTCGCCACCCAGTAATGAGAGTGCGTTTGCGATACCACCGGCTGTTTCAAGCGCGACACCCTCTGCTGAGTAATGGATGTGCACACCAAACTGACTGCCGTCCCCTAGTGCCGCCTCTATCTTGTTGCCAAGGTGGGCGTGGTTAATCACTAGGTCACAAATGCCAGCCCGTGCCATATTTTTGATGTGTCGCACGATAAGCGGCACTCCGCCAATTTGCAACAAAGGTTTGGGTGTGTGATCCGTAAGGGGGCGCATGCGCTCGCCCCGTCCAGCAGACAGTAGCATGGCCTTCAATGGCCCACCCTATGGGCGTGTTGTTCTTTTATCCAGATCATCAAGTATGTGTAGCAATGGCCTTAGGTCTGTATAGCGTTCACAGGCACAGCGCAAGTAATTTAATACTAGTGGCAGGTCCTTGAGGTAATCACTTTTGTTGTCACGAAGATGCAGACGCGCAAAGATCCCCGCCACCTTTAGATGGCGCTGTACACCCATCCACTCGTAATCCCTAAAGAAATCTGCAAAAACATTGTGAACTGGCAGCCCAGACCGTCGTGCCTTTTCCCAGTAGCGAATTAGCCAGTCCAGAATTTCGCCCTCTTCCCAGCGGATGTAAGCGTCTTTGAATAACGAGACCAAATCGTAGGTAATTGGCCCGTAGAGCGCATCCTGAAAGTCTAGGATTCCCGGGCCTGGCTCGCTGATCATTAAGTTACGTGAGTGGTAGTCGCGATGAACAAAGACACGTGGCTGCGCCAGGTTATTTTTAAGAATGTGTTGAAGTGTAGTCTTTAGTGCCACGACTTGTTGTTCATTTAATGTGGCATCCAAATATTTTTCAATATACCACTCTTGAAACAATTGCATTTCGCGCATAAGCAGCTCGCTATCGTACGGAGGTAGCTCACACTCTTGGCTTGCTTGTTGGATATTGATCAGGGCATCAGTGGCATTGCCGTATAGTTCACGTGCATTGTCGGAGTTAAGTGTCTGCAGGTAGGTGGCAGTGCCCAAATCAGTCAACAGTAGAAATCCTTGTTCTAGATTCTGTGCCAACACCTGTGGTACATGTACGCCCGCTGCGTTAAATAGTTTTGCGACATGTATAAACGGTCGACAGTCCTCATGTTGGGGTGGGGCATCCATTACTATCAGTGTGCGATCAGCGAATGTGACGCGAAAGTACCGTCGAAAGCTGGCATCGGCAGAGGCTGGAGAAATTTTGAATAAAGTGTCCGGAAACCGGTCTTGTAGCCACACTTTAATCTGCTGTTGACGTTTCATTGTTGAATTTGGATTGCGTAAATCGTGGATTTGTGCGATTTTAACACCTTAATTTGTCTATCCAGCCCCATGCACTTCCGTTTTTGTATCGTTACGCTCTCCCTGCTCTGTAGTTTTGTCTCCACGGCTTACGCCGAGGGTCAATTCTTGCCACTAAAGCTGGATCGCACATTCATGAATACCTCAAAGGGAGTCGAAGAGACGCCTGCATTTATTACGGCGCAACACATAGAGGGGCAGGCCGATAATCAGGTCACAGCAACCGGTGAGGTTGAGCTACGCAAGCGAGGGCAGGCCATATTTGCTGATCACGTGGTGTACAAAGAGAGTGATCAGGAGCTGGTTGCTGACGGGGGGGTGCGCATAGAGCGAAGCGGCATTCACGCGCAAGGCCCCCACCTAAACCTCAATATAGATACAAACATAGGCGACATGCTAAAGCCAGCATTCCAGATCGCCATTAACGGATCACGCGGTAGCGGCAATGTCTTGCGTATAGAGGGTCGAGAGAACTACACCATAGAGAATGTGATCTACACAACCTGCCCAATCGGTAATGATGATTGGATGCTAAGGGCGAGAACCCTGGAGATTGATAGCCTTACTCAGTTAGGGACGGCGCGTGACGCGCGAGTTGAATTCATGGGCGTTCCAGTGCTGTACACACCATGGATGGACTTTGCGCTTAACGATAAGCGCCAGTCAGGCTTTCTCAGCCCAACATACGGTGCCACTGGCAAGAGCGGTAACGAGCTATCGGTGCCCTACTACTGGAATATCGCACCCAATCGCGATGCAACCATTACGCCACGTGTCATGGCTAAGCGTGGAATGATGCTGGGGGACGAGTTGCGTTACATGGGCACAAACTACACCGGCGAGGCTCACCTGGATGTGCTGCCGAATGATGCGCTTACCAATAGCACCCGCTCTCGTCTGACCCTGAAGCATGCCCAGGATCTGGGCGGTGGGTTCAGTGCATCAACAAACATGAATCGCGTGTCGGATGACAACTACTACAAAGACCTAGCGACCTCTGTCAATAGTACGTCGTTAACCAATTTGGTGCGCGAGGGCGCGCTGTCCTATAAGGGCGACTGGTGGAATGCCACGACCAAGATGCAGAACTATCAAACCTTGCAGGACCCACTGGCACCAGTAGCCGATCCATATCGGCGCCTACCGCAAATAACCCTGGGTGCGGCACGCCCCTTGGTTGGTGGTACTGCGCAGTTTGCCGGGGAGTTCGTAAGCTTTAGTCACCCCACCACCGTAAACGGGCAACGCTTGGTGCTGTACCCCAGCATGAGCTACCCGTTGGTTGCTACCCCATCTTTTTTTGTGACTCCCAAGGTGGGTGTCCACTACACCGACTATTTGCTGGGCGAAAATAATTCAGCGGGCCTGCCGAATGCGACGCGCACTTTGCCGATCGCCAGCCTGGATGGCGGTGTGGTGCTGGAGCGTAATTTTAGCCTTAATGAAAAAGCGTTTACGCAAACACTAGAGCCGCGCGCTTATTTTGTGTATATTCCTTATCGAAATCAGAGCATGTTGCCGAACTTTGATACCGCTCAAGTCGACTTTAACTTCGCGCAGATGTTTACCGAAAATCGCTTTGCGGGCAGCGACCGCATTGGAGACGCGAAGCAGCTAACACTGGCGGTCACCTCACGCTTTCTTGATGAGGAATCTGGTGCCGAGCGACTGCGTGTGGCGTTGGGCCAGCGCTTCAGCTTTGCCACTCCGCAAGTAAACCTGGTCACCCCAGAGACGGCCAGCACCAACAAGTCAGATATCCTGCTTGCCGTCTTGGGTAAGATAACACCGCAGTGGTCATTAAATAGTGCATTTCAGTACAACCCCAACCAGGCGCGAGAAGAAAAGTTAAACGTAGGCGCACGTTATCAGCCGGAAAGCGGTAAGGTACTCAATCTTGGCTACCGTTTTACGCGTGACATTACACAGCCAGTGGAGCAGGTGGACATATCCACGCAGTGGCCACTGTCAAGACACTGGGGTGTGGTGGCACGCGTAAACTATTCTTTGGCCGACAGGCACCCATTGGAGGTGCTGAGTGGCTTCGAGTACAATGAAAGCTGCTGGACAATGCGCTTTGTGACGCAGCAATTTACTACGGCCGCAAAACAAGTCACCACCGGTTTCTTTGTGCAGCTGGAATTAAATGGTATGGTCAGGATGGGCTCCGATCCTTTCACTGCCTTGCGTCAGAGCATTTCAGGCTTCACCAAGTCAATTCCATCATCAGGTGCACCATTGGAGCAGGGATTACGTTAACCGGTTATTGTCAGGGAATGAATACTATGTCGTACGTTAAGTTGGTGCCGATACTTCTGCTATCGTTGGTCTGCACAACCAACGTCTTGGCTACTGGCCTACACAATCCAACAGATGCCAAGAAGGAGGTTAGGCTGCAAGCTCAGGGCGTGCCGGCGATCTCTGATCCGAAAGTCGCGGACCAAACGCAAAAAATTGTATTGCAAAGTAAAGGAATGTCGATCGATCAAGTCGTCGTAACGGTCAACAATGATGCGATTACCCGTTTTGAGCTGGAGGATCGACTAGCTGCCGTAGAGCGTCAGCTGAAAAAGCAGGGAACGGCCCTGCCTGCTATGGAAATGCTAAAGAAGCAGCTGTTGGAGCGAATGATAACCGAGATGCTGCAAGCTCAGCTTGCCAAGGAAACGGGAGTGCGTGTTGACGATGTTCAGCTTGACAAGGCACTGCAGGGCATTGCAAAAGAGAATAAATTTTCATCGATAGAAGAGTTTCGCACTAAGGTGGAAAAAGAGGGTGTGGATTTTAAAAAATTTCGTGAAGAAATTCGTGGCGAAATTGTTGCCACTCGTCTGCGAGAGCGCGAAGTGGACAGCAAGCTGGTAATTGGAGAGGGTGAAATTGATAATTACCTGCTAAATCAAGCCAAGCAGCCAAGCAAGGGCGAGGAATTTAATTTGGCGCACATTTTAGTGGTAATACCAGAGCAGGCTAGTGCCGATAAGATTCAAGCTGCCAAGCAGCGTGCCGAGCAAGCTCTGGGGCAATTGCGTAGTGGCAAAGAATTTGCGCAGGTGGCGGCAGGCTTTTCGGATGCCAAGGATGCACTGGAGGGTGGAAATTTAGGCTGGCGCTCGCTCGATCGCACCCCTGCCATCTTTGCGGAGATACTTCAGAAGATGTCTTCTGGCGAGACCAGCTCAGTGTTCCGTAGTCCAAACGGCTTTCATATTGTTAGACTGCTTGAAAAGCGCAGCAAGGACAGTCCGGCAGTGGTCACGCAGTCACAGACGCGACATATTTTAATAAAAACAAGCGAACTGATGCCGGATAACGAAGCCAAGCAGCGCCTGCTAGTGATCAAAGAGAGGATAGAGAAGGGGGCTGACTTTGCAAAGCAAGCCAAGCTTTATTCAGAGGATGGCAGTGCCACCCAGGGTGGCGATCTGGGCTGGATCTCGCCCGGCGATACCGTGCCTGAGTTTGAGAGTGCGATGAATAAATTAGAAATCGGAAAGGTGAGTGATGCGGTACAGTCCGGCTTTGGTTGGCACCTTATCCAGGTGACGGATCGTCGCAGCACCGATGTAAGCGTAAAACAAAAAAGACAGCAGGCGCAAATGGCGATACGCACCAATAAATCTGATGCTGCATACCAGGACTGGGTGCACCAACTGCGTGATGGGGCTACCATCGAGTACCGCTCCGAATAGGCAGTCCAATAGGCGCCCAGTGATGCAGAAACCTCTGTTGGCCGTTACCACTGGTGAGCCTGCTGGCGTGGGTCCAGATCTTTGTCTGCGGTTGGCGCGGAGTGATCAAGCGGTGGTGGTATTGGCAGACAAGGTCTTGCTGCAAGAACGCGCGACCTTGCTTGGGTTGGACATTCGACTGCATGATTATGACTCACGAAACACGGAGCCCCTACAAGTCGGTCACTTGCGTGTGCTACACATACCGACGATGCGTGCAGTATGCGCAGGCCAGCTGGATTCAGCTAACAGCCCCTACGTCCTTGAGTTGCTTGTTCGTGCGATAAAGGGTTGCCAGTCTGGTGAATTTGCGGGTATGGTCACGTTGCCTGTGCACAAGGGCATCATTAATGATGCTGGCATTCGCTTTACCGGGCACACTGAGTTTTTGGCAGACCAGCTGCACGTTAGGCAGGTGGTTATGATGCTCGTCGGTGGCGGGCTTCGTGTGGCGCTGGCCACTACGCACCTACCCCTGAGGCAGGTCCCCGCCGCACTGACACCTGAGTTATTGGAGAGCGTATTGCGCGTTGTTCAGTGCGATCTGGTGCAGCGCTTTGGTATCGCTAAGCCACGAATCTTTGTTGCGGGACTCAACCCTCATGCGGGTGAAAGAGGGTACCTCGGGCGTGAGGAGATTGACATAATGATCCCGGTGTTAGATCGATTGCGTGCGCAAGGCATGAATGTCAGCCCCCCATTGCCCGCCGACACACTCTTTACACCAACGCGGCTAGAGCAATGCGACTGCGTACTGGCCATGTACCACGACCAGGGGCTGCCAGTCTTAAAACACGTTAGTTTTGGGAATGGCGTTAATGTGACGCTAGGCCTGCCAATTGTTCGCACCTCCGTAGACCATGGTACGGCTATAGAGTTGGCTGGCAGCGGACGTGCAAATTCAGGCAGCCTACTTGAGGCGGTTCAAATGGCGGAAGATATGGCGTTGCGATCGATTGCATAGCTGCGCCCCTATAAAGCATGGCCACACAGCCCTTAAAAAGCGAGAGACCAATTGTTGGTCGGTATTTGTGCGTAAGTCAAAATAAGGTCTGTCACTATTTCAATGCACAAGGCACGTAAAAGATTTGGTCAGAATTTCTTAGTGGACGAGAGGGTGATCGCTGACATTGTCCGCGCTATTGGGCCAGAGACCGATGACATTATGGTGGAAATTGGGCCTGGTCTTGGCGCGTTAACCGGGCCTTTGCTGCAGCGGCTGAGTCAACTTCATGTTGTGGAGATTGACCGTGACATTATCGCGCACCTGGAAAGAGCGTACCCACAAGACAGGCTCATCATTCATGCGGGTGACGCACTTAAGTTTGATCTAACCCAGCTGCCAGAATCCTTGCGAATTGTCGGCAACTTGCCATACAACATCTCTTCGCCGCTGCTATTTTATTTTTCTGAATACCGAAAACGTATATACGACATGCACTTTATGTTGCAGAACGAGGTGGTGGAGCGCATGGTGGCTCAGCCATCAACTCCAGCCTACGGCAGGCTGTCGGTTATGCTGCAGTATCGTTTTTATATGGAGAAGTTGCTTGACGTTCCGCCTGAGGCGTTTTCTCCTTCGCCCAAGGTGAATTCCGCTATTGTGCGCATGATTCCGCTGCCTGCGAGTGAGGTGCTGGTGCAGAATGAAGCGTTATTTTCGCAGATTGTCGCCGCCGCCTTTGGGCAGAGGCGGAAGACATTGCGTAACACGCTTAAGGGATACCTGACGGAGGATGACTTTGTTCGACTCGGTATAGATGCACAGCTCCGTGCAGAAAACCTAGGGGTGGCAGAATTTGCTCGTATCACCAAGGAGTGCCATTGATACGCGTCGCATAATCTAGCGCACGCACGTCACCATGATCACACACGTGCATTTTTGTAGGGTGTCCACGCTATAATGCACGCTATTACCTAGAGATTATTCTTATGCGCCCCAGCCAACGACAAGCCAATCAACTTCGCCAGGTTGAGATCACGCGTCACTATATTAAACACGCCGAAGGATCGGTGCTGTTCACCTGTGGCGATACGAAGGTAATTTGCACCGCAAGCGTAGAGGACCGCGTTCCGCCACACAAAAAAGGCTCTGGCGAGGGCTGGGTTACGGCAGAGTATGGCATGTTGCCACGCTCCACTGGTAGCCGCATGGGACGCGAGGCAGCCAAAGGAAAGCAGTCCGGACGTACGCAAGAGATTCAGCGTCTGATCGGGCGTAGCCTGCGCTCCGTGGTGGATTTAAAGAAATTGGGTGAACGCACTATTCAGGTGGATTGCGATGTGATCCAAGCCGACGGAGGTACGCGTACCGCTAGCATTACCGGTGCCTTTGTTGCCTTGCACGATGCGGTCAGCGGACTGATCAGGCAGGACCTGGTTGGGCAGGGTGTGCTAAGTGGGTTCGTTGCCGCAATTTCGGTAGGCATGTACCATGGCGCACCGGTGCTCGATCTTGATTATGCAGAAGACTCTGCATGTGACACCGATATGAATGTGGTCATGACCAGTGCGGGGCAGCTTATAGAGGTGCAGGGTACGGCAGAGGGGCAGCCCTTTAGTCGCACTGAGATGGATGCCATGCTAGACCTGGCGCAATCTGGTATCACCCAATTAATTGAGATGCAGCATGTGGCACTAAAGGGTTAGCCTGCCGTGCAAAAGCTAATCCTTTCCTCAAGCAATCCTGGAAAGCTACGTGAGTTACGCTCGGCACTTGCGCCGTTTGTTGCGGAAATGCTCACGCAGGACGAGCTTGGCATTGGGGAGACCAAGGAGCCCCATAATACGTTTGTTGAAAATGCGCTAGCTAAAGCACGACACGCTAGTCGCGCCAGTGGGCTGCCTGCGCTGGCGGATGACTCCGGTATATGTGTGGTTGCCCTGGGAGGTGCGCCCGGTGTCTTATCTGCGAGATATGCGGGCGAGCCAACCTCAGATGCTCGTAACAATGAAAAATTGCTGCAGGTGATGAAGGGGGTGGCCGACCGACGTGCATATTACTATTGCACTCTAGTTTTGGTGCGCCATGCAGATGACCCGCAGCCATTAATTGCGGAGGGCGAGTGGCATGGTGAGGTTGCCAGACAGACACTTGGGGAGGGTGGCTTTGGCTACGACCCTTTGTTCTGGTTGCCACAGCTTAACAAGATGAGTGCAGAATTAAGTTACGACACGAAGGCGGCGCTTAGCCACCGCGCACAGGCGCTACAGGGTTTGTTACAAAAATTGCGTACAGCGGAATATTGATTCAGGACTGGCACGGGGAGACTTGGGTCATTATTCTATTTATAGAATAATGACCTGGTTACTGCTTGTGGCAGTGCGCCCTACCCTGTTTTTCTAGGTACTGCTGGTGATACTCTTCGGCAGGATGGTAGGTCGCGCAGGCCGTGATTTCGGTAACTATCACCTGATCGTGTTGCCCACCATTTTCTTGCTGCGCCTTTGAAGCGCTTGCGGTGGCCTGCTGCTCTGAAGAGTGAAAGAATATTGCGGAGCGGTACTGCGTGCCAACGTCAGGCCCCTGGCGGTTGAGTTGCGTTGGATCGTGGCACTGCCAAAAAATTTGGAGTAACTGTGCGTAGCTGACCTCCTTGGGATTAAAGGTGACCCGGGTTGCCTCTGCGTGACCGCTGGTGCCAGCACATACCTCATTGTAGGTTGGGTTGGCGGTCATTCCGCCGATGTACCCGACGCTGGTCGTGTGCACGCCAGGGACCCCTCTAAATGCGGCCTCTACGCCCCAAAAACATCCTGCTGCAAAGGTTGCCTGTTCCATGTTGTCCTTTCGGTTGAGATAATTGTGCCCATGAATGTTAACGTTTTACACCCGCTGACCTCAAAGACGCAAGGGCTAAGCTTTAAGGTGCTGCCACCATTGTCTTTATATATTCACATTCCCTGGTGTGTACGCAAGTGCGCGTACTGTGACTTTAACTCACACGAGGTACGTGAGACGCTGCCAGAGCAAGAGTACGTGGCGGCACTGATACGTGATTTGGAGATGGCGTTGCCTCAAATATGGGGACGCAAGGTATACACCGTGTTTATTGGCGGCGGGACACCCAGTTTATTCTCTGCTCAGGCCATTGAGAAAATCATCAGCGCGGTACGCATGCTGCTGCCGTTAGATTATGACGCGGAAATTACATTAGAGGCCAACCCAGGCACGTTGGAGGCGGACAAGTTTGCACGCTTTTATGAGGCGGGCGTAAACAGGTTATCACTCGGCATTCAGAGCTTTAACGATGTCCACCTAAAGGCGCTCGGGCGCATTCACGACGGGTCACAGGCACGACGTGCGGTGGAGATGGCACAGAAAATCTTTGGTAACATCAACCTTGATTTGATGTACGGTCTGCCGCTACAGACCACAGCAGAGGCGGTACAAGATCTCCACGCCGCCCTAGAATTTGCGCCACAACATTTGTCCTGTTACAACCTCACGTTGGAGCCGAACACACTCTTCCATCGCTATCCACCACCCCTGCCAGACAGCGATGTGTGCGCTTCCATGCAGCTAGATGTGGAGCGCGTGTTGGCCACGCAAAACTACCAGCACTATGAAACCTCAGCGTTCGCACGTCCAAAAAAACAGGCACGACACAATCTTAATTATTGGCAGTTTGGTGATTATCTGGGTATAGGAGCTGGAGCGCATAGTAAGTTAAGTTTCCCGGATAGGGTGATAAGGCAGGTACGACACAAGCAGCCACGAACCTACCTAGAGCAGGTGGCGCATGGCCTGCCCGTTCAGGAGGGACATGCGGTGAGACGCGAAGAACTGCCGTTTGAGTTTATGATGAACGCGTTGCGCCTGAACCAGGGCTTCGCCAGCACCCTATTCTCCGAGCGTACCAGCCTATCGTTGTTGTTAATTGGTGGCGAGCTAGCGCAGGCAGAGCAACGTGGCCTCATTGAGCGTGACCTACAGCGCATTGTTCCGACCGAGCTTGGACGAAATTTTTTGAATGACCTGCTGCAGATTTTTCTGCGAGAGCAGCGTTGATGGGGGTGCGGGCCTGACTAGTTTCTTTTGAATACCACGTCCCAAACGCCATGACCCAGTCGCAGGCCGCGTTTTTCAAATTTAGTGAGCGGACGATAGGGCGGGCGAGGCGCGTAACCGACAGCGGTGTTGCTGAGCATCTCTTCGCCAACCAGCAGGGAGAGTATTTGTTCAGCGTAGCTCTGCCAGTCGGTGGCAACATGAATGTACCCGCCCTGCTTGAGCTTAGTGACCAGTTGCTTTACCAGCCCGACTTGTATCAGGCGGCGTTTGTTGTGGCGCGTCTTATGCCACGGGTCTGGAAAGAATATGTGTACACCGTCTAGCGCGCTGTCGGCCAGCATGTCCCGCAACACCTCAACCGCATCATGTTGAATGACGCGAACATTCTTTAGGCCAAGCTCTTGAATTTGTTTTAGTAAGCTGCCAACGCCAGGGGCGTGAACATCAATGGCTAGGTAATCATTTTGTGGATGCGCTTGAGCGATGGCGGCAGTGGTCTCACCCATCCCAAATCCAATCTCAAGTATCTTGGTTGCCGACCTGCCAAAGATACAATTCAGGTCCAGTGGTTGCGGAAGATAGGGGACCCCGTACACTGGCAGCAGTGTCTCGAGGCAACGGCGCTGTGCGCTGGAGATGTATCCCTGCCGAAGTACGTAGCTGCGAATGTGCGTGGAGCGTTGGTGCATCAACTAATTAGTCCGTCGCTCGGCGAGCTGGGCGACGCGCTGTACAGCCTCCTTGGCATGCGCCCAGCCAGGAAGGCCATGCGCCCAGCCTTGACGGCCTGCTCCATGGCTGAGGCCATCAATACAGGGTTTTGTGCGGCAGCAATGGCGGTGTTCATCAGCACGCCATGGCAGCCCAGCTCCATTGCGATGGCTGCATCGGAGGCGGTACCCACCCCCGCGTCGACAATAACAGGCACCCGCACGCGATCTACAATGAGCTGCAAGTTTAATGGGTTAAGGATGCCCATGCCGGAGCCGATTAGTGAAGCCAGTGGCATGATGGCAACGCAGCCGATGTCCTCCAATGTCTGTGCGACGATGGGGTCGTCTGAGGTGTACGCCATTACCTTAAATCCATCCGCCACCAGCGTTTTTGCGGCGGCCAGAGTCTCCACCACATTCGGGTATAGTGACTGAGGGTCACCCAGCACCTCCAGCTTAACCAGGCTGTGCCCGTCCAGCAGCTCGCGCGCAAGGTGCAGGGTGCGTACAGCCTCCTCCGCGGTGTAGCAGCCCGCCGTGTTGGGTAGCAGGGTGTACTTGGATGGGGAGATGATGTCCAGCAAGCTGGGCTCGCCCGTGCTCTGCCCGATATTGTTACGACGGATGGCAATGGTGACGATCTCGGCACCACTAGCCTCGATCGCCGCCTGCATTTCGCCAGGGCTCTTGTATTTTCCGGTGCCGACGAGGAGGCGCGAGCTATAGCTTTTGCCTGCGATAAGGATTGCGTCCTTGCTCATGGTGTGCTCCATATTAACCACCACCGACTGCAACCACAATTTCCAGTTGATCGCCATCTGATAGTAGCTGTTGATTGAATTGGCTGCGTGGCACAATAACGCCATTATGTTCTAGCGCAATACGCTGGCCAGCCAGTTGTAGCCGCTCGAGAAGTGTGAAAACACTGATGGAGTTGTCCAATTGTCGCGTTTCGCCGTTAACTAGAATTGCAATCACTTTTTTTGGTCATTGTTTCAATGGTGAGTCTCATGTTGTATATGAGATATACGCATAATGGTAACATTCAAATTCTGTGCGAGCGAAAAGTATTTGTGGGCGTCGTATAGTGGCAATACCCTAGCTTCCCAAGCTAGAGCCGCGGGTTCGATTCCCGCCGCCCACTCCGCTAAAATATGTCTAGCACTAGCCCTGATTGTCTAACTATCGGTGTAGCCACATGTCTGATTTTTTTTTACTTAAGGCGATTGGGAAATTAATCATATTGCCCCCCGTGGGGCTGCTACTGATAGTATTGGGTGGCTTATTTTTGGTGGGGAGGCATCCGCGAACAGGCAGAGCGATCGCGACTATTGCTGTCGTTTATTTGCTGGCGTTATCTACCCCCATTGTTTCGTATAAGCTATCGCAGCTTCTCGATACAGCGCCCCCGCTTGATCTCAATAAGGCCGTTGACGCACAGGCTATCGTAATTCTTGGAGGTGGAGTTCGTCGGCATGCCGTGGAGTATGGCGGAGATACATTAAGCGGATCCACTCTCGAGCGTGTTCGCTATGGTGCAGGAATTGCCAAGCATACTGGGTTGCCGGTACTTGTCGCTGGCGGTTCCACCCTAGGGGGTGAGGCAGAGGCACGGCTAATGCGAAAGTCCCTGGAGAGTGAGTTTGGTGTTAGGGTACGCTGGAGTGAGGATCAATCCAAAAATACACACGACAGCGCAAAATTTTCTGCTGCAATCCTGGCGCAGGATAAAATCAATCGTGTCGCCCTAGTCACACATGGCGCCCACATGCCACGAGCGACAATGGAGTTTGTTGCGTCTGGATTGTCGGTGATTGCGGCCCCTACCGAGATACCAAGTGGTGACTTGGAGTGGCCATTGGATTACCTTCCTAGTGTTTCTGGATTGCAAGGAAGTTACATTGTTTGCCACGAGCTCCTTGCGAAGCTTGTTACCCGAGTGCGATCGATTTGGTAGGGCGATTACGCTGCAACCGATGGCCTACTTGACTGTTACCATGTAATGCCGAATGCATTATGGCTTTGGCGCAAGACCGTTCTCTGCGTCTTTGGGCAGCAAAACCCATAGGCGCCCCTGCTGTTTCATTTTGCCCGCCTGCGCCCCAGCGGATTCGCCAAATCCCCAGAACACGTCTGCGCGCACCGCCCCCTTGATGGCGCCACCAGTGTCTTGCGCTAACATCAGGCGATCGAGGGGCACGTTGTTGTTTGGATAGGTTGTGGCGAGAAATACTGGTGCACCCAGTGGGATGGTGCGCGGATCGACGGCAATACTGTACTCGCTAGTGAGTGGCACGCCAAGGGCACCCAAGGGTGCCGAAAGTGTGTCGGGTAGCTCACGCAAGAACACGTAGCTTGGGTTTTGATTTAGCAGGGAACTCGTTTGATCCACATGCTTTTCTGCCCACCGCTTAATGCCTTGCATGGAGGCTTCTTCAAGCTTAAGCTCGCCCATCTCAACCAGTTTTTTACCAATAGATATGTAGGGGTGGCCATTTTGATCGGCATACCCAACCTTTATTTGCTTGCCATTGGGCAGCTCAATGCGCCCAGACCCCTGCACCTGCAAGAAAAACAATTCAATCGGATTTTCTACCCAAAACAGTTCGCCCCCCGTTGCTGCCCCAGCCCCAGCCTCAATCTCTGCACGACTATAGTAGGGCACGATACGCTTACCTTGCATGCGACCGCGTAACCGAAGCTCCTTGAGCTGTGGGTAAGTTTCGCTGAGGTCTATTGTGAGCAGGTCATTCGGTGCCGCATAAACAGGATACTTAAACTGCGATGTTTTAAGGCGGCTGCCTTTGAGTAATGGCTCATAGTAGCCGGTGATCATCCCACGCTCGCTGCCGTCTGTATTTAACACCTGATATGGGGTAAACCACCTCTCATAAAATGCGTGCAGTGCGGCATTGTCTTGGGTGTTTAATGTCTCAGCCTTGGCGCATGTGTTTTGCCAGAGTGGTCGGCTCTTTAGTACCCGACAGCTTTGCAAAAATGCAAGCTGGGACTGCCCAAGGTCGGTGACCCCCCAATGGGGTAGGGTCTCCCACTTGCTTGCAACAAGCTGCGGAGTTGGCAATGCAGCTACGGGCTCCTGAGTCACCTTGGGAAGGCTTGTGGCCGGCCGAGGGAGCGGGGCGGTGGATGGCTTTGGTAGGGTAGAGCAGGCGGCAAGCAATAGGCTCAGTAATAAGGTCAACCACTGTTTTTTTGACTGTGTGCCGTGATTTGTCATGTGTGGCTACCCTTGTTAAATTTTAGACTGTCGTGTTGTGGGCGCACTTTCCGATGTAACCGGAGAGATACCTGGCCCAGTATTATGAATGAGGCACCTATGGTAAGGATGCCGGCAGGTGGAACAGCTGATCGAGCGCAATCCCCAAAAATACTGTAGCGCCAAACCAGGTGTTGTGTATAAAAGCCTTGAAACAGGCCTCGCGTTGACGCCCTCTAATTAGAGTGTAGTGATAAGTGGCGATGCTTGCCGCGCAACATAGGGCGACATAGTAAACGAAGCCGAACCCCAAGCTCCAACCGATTGCGAAGAGCGTAATCAGAGTCATGGCATAGCAGGCCATTATCGCGGCCACGTCATACCTTCCAAAAAATAGTGCTGAGGAGTGGATGCCTATGCGCACATCGTCATCTCGATCCACCATCGCGTATGCGGTGTCATAGGCAATCGCCCAAAATATGTTGGCAAACAACAGCCACCAGGCCACAGCGGGAACACTCTCGAGTTGTGCCGCAAATGTCATTGGAATACCAAACCCGAATGCGATGCCAAGGTAGGCCTGCGGGATGGCTAAGTAACGCTTGGTGTAGGGGTAGCTCACGGCAAGTAACAGCGCGGGAACAGATAGCAGTACCGTCAATCTATTGAGCGATAGAGCCAACATAAAGGCGAGTACAAACAGGCTGGACGCTAACCACAGCGCCTCTCTTGGTGCCACCTCACCGCTGGTGAGGGGGCGATCTCTGGTGCGCTTGACCTGTCTATCAAAGTCGCGATCGGCATAATCGTTGACGACACAGCCTGCAGAGCGCATTAGTACGGTACCAAGTAAAAAAATAAAGACAATATGGTAGGGTGGGTGACCGCTCCCAGCGATCCAGGTCCCCCAGAGAGTGGGCCACAATAGCAGCAGGATGCCGATGGGACGATCGAGCCTTGTTAGGCGGATATAGACATGAATGCGCTCGCTTAGATTCATCGCTGTAGTGTAAGGATGTCAGGTAGAAATATCTCTGTTACCAGCAGGGGGGCATTACGTAAAAAAAACAGGGAGCGCCGCGCCCACAGCCTCTCTGGGCGTGTATTGAGCACAATGGCGGCTCGCCTATGTAGTGGGTGACTGGGTCTGAGTGTGCAGAAGTGTGGCGCCGAGCGCCTTACCAGTGGATGGGAAAATAGCAGTGTGCCTAGGGAGCGATTCCCGAGCCTGCGAAGCGCGTGCCATGCGCCACTTAAGTGCAGTGGCGCAACCACGCTGTGTGCGTACACAACGGGCTTGTCATCAGCATACAGGAGCACCTCGCGTGTATATATTTTTTGCTGGCTGGGCAGCCCAAGTAGTGCCGTCTCGTCATGTGTGGCGATCGCCAGGTGACTGCGTATGTTACGCACACTGAAGCTACCACAGCGTTGTTGAATGCGTAGTGTGAGCGATTCGCCAGTCCGAAGCCATGGCGCGTAGCTATTATCTGCTGTGGGCGTGCGTGCGTGCCAAGACCCCATTTTCTGAGATGCTGTGCTCACGCTCCTGATGCTCACCCTCCGGCCAATCAGAGATGGACGCGCGGCGTGTATTAGCTCAGTATCAGGCATGCAAATAATCCTGTTTTTGCGCTATCCAGCGCTCTAGGTGTGCATGAGCCTCTTGCTGAAAATTTGACAGCATTTCATCAGCGATAGCGTGTGCACGGTCAAGCAGGTCAACGTCTTCATTGAGATTGGCAAAGCGCAAGATGGGGGTGCCACTTTGGCGTGCGCCCAATAGTTCACCCGGGCCACGCAGATTAAAGTCTTGTTGGGCGATCTCAAAGCCGTCGGTATTTTCGTAGATTATTTTTAGGCGCGCACGTGCCAAGCTTGAAAGGGGTTCCTGGAATAATAGTATGCACAGGCTTTTTGCTGTTCCGCGTCCAACGCGCCCACGTAATTGATGTAGTTGAGCCAGTCCCATCCGTTCGGCATGCTCAATGACCATCATCCCGGCATTTGGTATGTCTACGCCGACCTCGACCACCGTGGTTGCCACCAAAAGATGAGTCTCGCCCACCTTGAATGCAGCCATGGCCTGCGCCTTGTCGGCATTGCCTAGCTTGCCGTGCACCAATCCGATGCACAGGTCGGGCAGCGCCTGCGTCAGCCTTTGGTGGGTTTCAAGCACCGTCTGTAATTCCAGTGTATCGGATTCGTCAATCAGGGGACATACCCAGTAAGCCTGCTGACCTGCAAGGCATGCATGGCGGACTCGCGCGATCACCTCTTCACGCCGAGAGTCGCTGATGAGCTTGGTAATAATGGGCGTGCGCCCCGGAGGTAACTCATTAATCACGGATACATCAAGATCAGCATAGTGACCCATCGCTAGGGTGCGCGGGATCGGTGTGGCGCTTAGCATTAGCTGGTGCGGATCATCTCCTTTGTTACGCAAGGTCAGGCGCTGCTGTACGCCGAATTTGTGTTGCTCGTCTACGATCACCAATCCAAGCTTTGAGAAGATAACCTGATCTTGAAATAGTGCATGCGTTCCGATAATAAGCTGCGCCTCTCCTTGTGCGATCTGTTCTATAGCTAGTCTTTTACTGTTTTTATTTAGGCTACCAGAGAGCCATGTCGGACTAATGTTGAGCGGCTCTAGCCAGTCATGTAGTTTGCGGTAGTGCTGTTCGGCGAGTATCTCCGTTGGTGACATGAGCGCGACCTGGTAGCCATTCTCTATCGCCTGCAAGGCGGCCAATAGTGCAACTATTGTTTTACCGCTACCAACGTCTCCCTGCAAGAGACGGTGCATTGGATGCGCTTGCTGAAGATCTCGACCAATTTCTAGCGAGGTCTTTTGTTGCGCGGCCGTGAGACTAAAGGGCAGCGCTTCTAATAGTTGCCGTGTGAGGTGATTGTGCACCGGCAGGGGTGGGGCAGTTCGATTTTTTCGTCTGTGGTAGTGCGTTCTCATGGACAGCTGCTGGGCTAGCAGCTCATCAAACTTTATGCGTAACCAAGCGGGATGAGTTCGCTGAAGCAAGGTGGCCAAGTCAGTTTGAGGTGAGGGGTTGTGCAGCAATCGTATGCTATCTGCGAAGCCAGAAAGCTTCAGGCGTTCGAGTAAAGCCACCGGCAGTGTTTCTGGCATCGTTAGCTCGCATAAGGCGGCCTGGATGTGTTTCCTTAGTGCGACCTGAGATAGACCAGCGGTCGTTGGATAAACGGGCGTGAATGCCTCTTTTAGTGGCGCGTCATCACGAGTGATGTGACATCTTGGATGTACCATCTCTGCACCTAGGTGGCTGATGCGTACCTCGCCCATGGCGCGAATTTTTTTGCCCACCTCGAGTTGCTTCTGCTGGCTCGGATAAAAATTTATAAATCGCAGTGTCAGCACGCCGCTACTGTCTTTTAGGTGGCAGACAAGATGACGGCGTGGGCGAAACACAATTTCGCTGTGGGTGATCTCCCCCTCTACCTGCGCGCAATCTCCATGCGAGAGTGTAGAAATTTTTGTTATTTTTGTTTCGTCCTCGTAGCGTAATGGCAAGTGCAAAACCAAATCGAATCGATTAAAAATACCAATTCTTGCAAGTTTCGTCGACGTTATTTTTGAGGTGCTGGTGGGGGGCATTTTGAGGCAGCGAAAATCAAGGTAAATTAAGTTAGTCCTGTGTGTGCAGTATGCCATCCATTTCAACTAATGCACCACGTGGTAGTGCTGCTACGCCGACTACGGCACGTGCCGGGTAGGGCGGATGGAAGTGGGTGGCCATTATCTCATTTACTTTGGTGAAATCATGCATGTCTGTGAGGTATATGTTGAGCTTTACTAAGTCTTCGAGACTGCTACCAGCAGCATTGGCTACCGCACGGAGATTTTCGAATACGCGCTGAATCTGTGCCTCTATGCCGTCTGCCATATCCATGGTGCTGGGATCTAGTCCAATCTGACCAGAAAGGTATATCGTGTTACCCACAACAATGGCTTGAGAGTAGATTCCAATGGCGGCTGGGGCATGAGAGGTTTGAATAACTTTTTTAGTGGGCATTGCGAGCTCCTGTGTTCTTGAATTAATTCAATCGGGTGAAAGTATAGTGTGAGACTTGTTGAGCCTTGGTAAGGAGGGCATTCTGTACAATGCGGTATCCGTTTGCATCTGGCCTTGGTGTCATACTTAAGCCACATTGAAGGTGGTAGTACGGCTGCATTAAATTTAACCTAGGCCTTGGGGTGGATACTACGCAGGGTGCGAAAGTAATGCAACGATAGGTGGTCATGCATGTTGAATTTAACTGATGGGCGGGCGCATAAGATGCGCGAATCGTTTACGGGGGGTGAGTGTATATTGACGACTTAGGCTTAAGCAGTTTTTTTGAGGTGTGCTCATGTAGTAATAAGACACTACAGCAATCTGTCATTATAAATAGCGGTCACAATGAAACTTATTTTAGGCATTGAAAGCTCCTGTGATGAAACTGGAGTTGCGATATATCACGTTGAGCGTGGTCTTTTGGCTCATGCGCTACATACTCAGGTAGCCATGCACAATGAGTACGGTGGCGTGGTGCCAGAGCTGGCCTCACGTGACCACATTCGTCGCGTACTTCCTTTGGTATGCGAGGTGATAACCAAGGCTGACTGCAATTTGCGTGATTTAGATGTTATCGCATATACCCAAGGCCCTGGCTTATCTGGTGCATTGCTGGTGGGTGCAGGCACCGCCTGTTCATTGGCGTATGCACTAAATATCCCTGCCATGGGTATTCATCACCTAGAAGGACACCTGCTATCACCATTGCTGGCCGACCCCGCATTGAGATTCCCGTTTGTTGCGTTACTGGTGTCTGGTGGACATACTCAGCTTATGCGTGTGGATGATGTTGGCCAGTATGTTCTATTAGGAGAGACGCTTGATGATGCGGCCGGAGAGGCCTTCGATAAAAGTGCCAAACTTCTTGGTCTACCCTACCCCGGTGGCCAGGAGTTATCCAGGCTGGCCAATTCTGGCCGATCTGGACACTTTAACTTGCCGCGCCCGATGCAACACAGTGGCGACCTAAATTTTAGTTTTAGTGGGCTCAAGACTGCCGTGCTTACTTTGACTCGTCAACACATGCTGGATGAGCAAACTCGTGCCGATATTGCGCATGCAACACAAGAGGCAATCGTGGGGGTGCTGGTCACAAAATCATTGGCCGCGCTAAAGAAGACGGGCCTCAATCAAATTGTGGTTGCTGGCGGGGTTGGTGCGAATCAGCGCCTTCGTGCGCAACTGAACGAAGCGGCAAAGGCATATAACTTCCGCGTATCCTACCCCGAGCTTGAGTTTTGTACTGACAATGGCGCAATGATCGCTTTTGCAGCTGCGCTGCGTCTACAGAAACAGGAAGCGAAAGGCGATTACAACTTTAGCGTTAGACCACGCTGGGATCTGGAAAAAATAAATTACTCTGATTGACCTGGAATTTTTTGCATAAGGCGAGCTTCCTTACCCGCCATTATGTTTCGAATGTTGCTCTTGTGGCGCCAAATTAACAGCAATGACATGCCCACCAGCATTGGTAGATACTCAGATGGCATGGCCAGCCCAATGGCATAGATGGGTGCGCTTAATGCCGCTAGCAATGCTGCCAATGAAGAGAGGCGAGAAATAAGTGCAACCAGCACCCAGGTCATCAAGGCCGCCAAGCCCAACCATATATTAAGCGCCATTAATATTCCTAGGGCGGTAGCCACACCCTTACCCCCCCTGAAGTGCATAAAAATAGGAAAAAGATGACCAATAAATACTGCGAATGCTACTGCCGCAATGAGTAATGGATTGCTGCCTGTGAGCGCAAGGTTCTGTGCTAACCACACCGCCACCCAGCCTTTCGCTGCGTCCCCTGTTAGGGTTAGTAGCGCAGCCCATTTGTTGCCACTACGTAGTACGTTTGTTGCACCCGGGTTTTGCGAGCCATAAGTTCGTGGATCTGGTAGTGCAAATAATTTGCTTGTCACCAGTGCAAAAGATATTGATCCTATAAGATAAGCGCACAGTACAAAAAATAAACTCATCATTCCGGATACCTTAAAAAGATGCTAGTGGTAAACTTCTTTTAAATTGGCCAAGGTAGGCAAGTGGTAACTTATTAAATTATACCCCCATGGATATTATATTTGTACGTGAGCTTAGAGTTGAGACATTCATTGGTGTGTACGAGTGGGAGAAGAGAATTCCACAAACGATACAACTGGATATGGAGATTGCTTTGCCAGATACCGCCGCCTGTCAAAGTGACGATATACGGGATACACTGGATTACGCTGATGTCGTGCGCCACATTCAGGGCTCACTAAGTGAGCAGAGATTTAATTTGCTGGAAGTCTTGGCTGAGCATGTGGCGCAGATCCTGATCGCTCGCTTTAATGTGCCGTGGGTAAAGATTAGTGTCGCCAAGCTGAGTGCCATTCGCGACAACCGAATGGTGGGTGTCAGCATTGAGCGTGGACGGATAAAGTGAGTTGGTGGGTGGTTGTGTGACCTAGCTTATAGTTACTTTTCCAAATTTGCGCTTACCAACTTGAGCTACCACCACTTGACCGGCCTGAAGCTCTAAGGATTTATCGCTCACTTTTTCGCCGTCGAGTTTTACGGCTCCCTGTGTGATCATGCGCAAGGCCTCAGATGTGCTGGCCACCAACCCTGCTTGCTTGAGCAATTGAGCAATCCCAATGCTCCCCTCGTTAGCGAAGACCGAGACCTCCGGTAAATCCTCCGGCAGAACGCCCTGCTGGAAGCGGGCTTCGAATTCAGCTAGCGCCTCCTCGGCTTTCTTTTGAGTATGGAAGCGAGTAACTATTTCTTGTGCCAAGAGCACCTTGATGTCGCGTGGATTGCGTTCATTCTCCACTTCCACGCGCCATTGTGCGATGGTCTTGATGGATTTAAATGATAGCAACTCCAGGTAACGCCACATTAGGTGGTCTGAGATGGACATCAGCTTTCCAAACATTTCTTGGGGTGTATCAGTAATGCCAATGTAGTTATTGAGAGATTTGGACATTTTGTTTACCCCGTCCAATCCCAGCAATAGTGGCATGGTGAGCACGCACTGTGGGGGCTGCCCGTTATGTTTTTGTAGTTCACGCCCCATGAGCAGATTAAATTTTTGGTCAGAACCACCCAGCTCTAGGTCCGCCTTGAGCACCACCGAGTCGTGACCCTGCACTAGCGGGTAAATAAATTCATGAATCGCGATGGGCTGATTATTTTTGTAGCGTTTGCTGAAGTCATCGCGCTCCAGCATTCGCGCGACAGTATGCGTGGCCGCTAACTTAATTAGGTCTGCCGCACTAAGCTTGTCCATCCAGGTGGAGTTGAAAACAACTTCAGTCTTATCTGGGTCCAGCACCTTAAATACCTGCTCGCGGTAGCTCTCCGCATTTTCAAGCACTTGTTGACGTGACAGAGGTGGCCGAGTTGCATTTTTCCCGGTTGGGTCACCTATCATGCCCGTAAAATCGCCAATTAAGAACAGCGCATGGTGACCGAGGTCCTGTAGCTGCCGAAGCTTGTTGAGTAATACGGTGTGCCCCAAATGTAGATCTGGCGCAGTTGGGTCAAATCCGGCCTTGACTCGCAGGGGGCGACCCAGCGCGATTTTATGGCTCATTTCGGCAGCTACAAGCAATTCGTCACAACCACGTCTGATTATGTCTAGCGTCTCTTGTGAGTTTGTCATTGGGCGTCCATGAGTAATTGTTTGTCCGCGTAGGTGTTGTTGATCGATATTTCATATGCTTCCCTTGAAATATTTTACCCTAAAAATGGTGCAACCCAACCCCCTAAGCATCCAGATGCGACCAGCCCGTTGAGCATTTTGTAATGCATGTAACCTGATCGTTCAGGGTAATTGTTTAATTGCCCTGTGAGAGTGCATTTGATTTACACGCTGTTGCGCCTGAGTCAATGCCAAAATTTAAGCCCAGCGGACATGCCATAAGCAAACTGAAGCATGCAGTGCAAGTTTAAAAGATTGGCTTATGAAGTATTGCAACAAAATACTTGACTATCCCCAGCTGCTCTGTATAATTCGCCCTCTCGTTGCTAAGGCAACCCGTTCTTTAAAAGTTTACAGACAACCGACGAGTGTGGGTATATGCGTTGAGGTGTTAAGAATCAGACGAATTTATTCGTATGATTGTTAATGTCTTCAAGACATAAAAGTAGTAACTCACACGAAGTTGAAAAAATGAAATATTGATTCGCTTTGAGTGAGATCGATTTGCCCGTAAGGGTAAATCAAAACAGCATAGAGATTGAACTGAAGAGTTTGATC
>DKNB01000091.1 GCA_002470125.1 Gallionellales bacterium UBA7399
CGCAGACGGCGGCTCGCACCCGTTCCTTGCGCCTTACGAGATACTGCACTTAACTCAGTTGTCATTTATTTCTCCACTTCAAAGGTTGGAATGGCCCGCGACCAGGCTGTTCCAGGTTACGCAGTGATCAACATGATCACCACAAAAACTATTCCATAAATAATGAGCTGACGGACTCTTCCGCATGAATACGGCGGATTGTCTCAGCCAGCAGCTCGGCCACACTCAGCTGACGAATTCGCTTGCAGGCCAGGGCTGCGCTACCCAGCGGGATTGTATCTGTCACAACCAGCTCATCTATCGCGGAGCCCTCTATGCGCTCAATCGCCGAACCCGACAGTACCGGGTGGGTGCAGTATGCCACCACCTTGGCCGCGCCCTTGGCCTTCAATGCGTCTGCGGCCTCACACAGAGTGTTGCCGGTATCCACCAGGTCATCCATGATCAGGCACGTGCGGTCCGCCACCTCGCCAATGATGTTCATCACCTTGGCCACGTTGGGTTTTGGCCGACGCTTATCGATGATGGTAAGGTCTGCCTCCAAGCGCTTTGCCAGGGCACGCGCGCGCACCACACCACCAACGTCCGGGGATACCACCACCAGGTTCTGGTAGTCGTGCTTCCATACGTCAGCCAGCAGGATAGGGCTGGCATATATATTGTCCACGGGGATATCAAAGAATCCCTGTATCTGATCGGAATGCAGGTCCATCGTTAAGACGCGATCCACGCCGACACCGCTGAGCATATTTGCCACCACCTTGGCCGTAATCGCTACGCGCGCAGAGCGGGGTCGTCGATCCTGCCGCGCATAGCCAAAGTACGGCAGCGCCGCAATAACGCGCCCGGCGGAGGCGCGCTTCAAGGCATCCACCATGACCAGAACCTCCATCAGGCTGTCGTTGGTTGGGGCGCAAGTTGATTGCAGCACGAACACGTCCTTACCGCGCACGTTATCAAGAATCTCTATCATCACCTCGCCATCTGAAAAGCGGCCAACCGTGGCCCGTCCCAGCTGGATCTTGAGGTGCTGTGCTACGTGTTGCGCAAGTTTAGGATTTGCATTGCCAGTGAACACCATCAAGCTGTCATCAGACACCGTGCACCTCCTAAATAAAAATGGGCGCAAGCGCCCTCAAGCAAGCAACATTGTACCAAACTGGCTGGGGAGGTAGGGATCGAACCTACGAATGCCGGAATCAAAATCCGGTGCCTTACCACTTGGCGACTCCCCAATAATCTTGCGTCTCACATTACGGCAAAATCTCGAAGTGGGTGCTGCGACAGGCCGCGTGCTACAACGCCACGCATATCTGACGGCAGGTGCTCTATGACTGCCAGAGCCTGCGCCTCGGTAACAAACTCAGAGAATACACAAGCACCGGATCCACTCATCCTGGCCTGCGAAAACTGTCCAAGCCAAACAAGGTACCGCGCCACCTCTGGGTATAGGGCACACACAACCGACTGCAAATCATTGCGCTGAGACTGCAGTGAAAGACCGCTAATTTTGCGTGAAATCAGCCCCTTTGTCAATTCCAAGTTGGCAAAATCAAGGTGCGCAAACACCTCGGCCGTGGCGACATGCGCCGGGGGAAATAGCACCACGTACCAGGCATCTGGGACCGCATAGGTCTGCAGCTGTTCGCCCACGCCCTCGGCATACGCATTTTCACCAAACACAAAAACTGGCACGTCCGCACCGAGCAATAGCCCCAGCTCTTGCAGTCGCTCGCGCGACAACCCCAGCCCCCACATATGGTTCAGTGCGAGTAAGGTCGTAGCGGCGTCTGAGCTCCCACCGCCCAGTCCGCCACCCATTGGAATGCGCTTCTCCAGGGAGATATCCACCCCCAGCGCACAGCCGCACGTCTGTTGTAGTAGACGTGCGGCCCGCAGGCACAGGTCCTGGTCTTGCGGGACACCGTCCAACGCATCGGTACGGCGTAACATACCGTCCTCACGCAACGTGAAGTGCAGTGTGTCGCCAAAGTCAATGAAGCGGAATAGTGTTTGCAGCAGGTGGTAGCCGTCCGCCCTTCGCCCCACCACATGCAAGAACAGGTTGAGCTTGGCCGGCGCTGGGAGCGTTAAGCTATTGGTTATATTTCCCATTCATCAATCAGCAGTTGAATTTCCAATCCATCACGCTGCAGGGTAATGCGCAGCGGCAAGCTATCCGGCAACGGTGCTGCGTAACGCGTATAGCGTATGACCCAGCCGTCCTGGCTTAGCCAATCAACCTGCCCGTTACCGTCACGCCTCACCTCGAACGTGCCACTCGGTGCCGGCAGAGCCAGCACCCAGTAACGAAGGCCGGACAGCGGCAAGCGCCAGCCCAGCATCTGCTGTGTTAGCACGTCTACGTCCTTCCCTGCGTGGTGTTCTGATGCCGTATCCAGTACGGCACCCTCCGGGTTGCGGTGAATGCGCGCCACGGTCTGCCCCAGCGGTCCAAGCAACAAAACCTCGTCCGTCCCGATACGGTGTACCCAGCGCACGCTGGACGAGGATCGTTCTTCGTGGTGCCTGACGATAACTCGCCCGAACAAGGAGAAGGGGGTCTGCTCGGCCTGTGTCGGTCGCACGACGGACTGCAGCCTAGGCTCTGGCGGCATGCTGACGCAACCAGCCAGCAGTAATAACAGCGGCAGGACTCGTCGAGACATCAAGGCATAAATTTTTTAATGACCGCCTGCAGCACCATATTTTTTGGGCTCAACCTCAGCGCGCTGTCCCACGTCTTCTTCGCCTCCTCCTTTTGGCCCTGCACCCAAAGCACCTCACCTAGGTGAGCGGCAATCTCTGGGTCGGGGTTGATGGCATAGGCACGACGCAGAAATTCTAGGCTCTTGACTAGGTCCCCCAGCCGGTAGTACCCGAATCCCATGCTATCGATGATGCCGACATCATCCGGGGTGAGCTGGTACGCCTTCTCTACCAGCCTCATCGCCTCCTGTATCCGCTCGTTACGCTCTATCAGGCCGTAGCCGAGCGCGTTATAGGCCTGCGCATAGTCTGGCTTAATCTCGATGATCTTTCGCATCATCTGCTCAAATATATCGTGCTTTCCCAGCCTGTCGGCCAGCATCCCCGCCTCATACATGAGGTCTGGCTGGTTTGGTATCTTCTCCAGCCCCAGCATGAGCACCTGGTAAGCGGCCTCCAGCTTCTGGGCATCGCGAAGCATCTGCGCCTCAAGCATGATCAGCAGGTACCGNNTGCATGCGCTGCTGGTTATTCTTTGTGACCGTCTTGCGCAAGAGCTGGGACGCATCGTCCGGCCTGCCCAACTTGTTGGTCAGGTAGGCCATGCGCAAGCGCGCGAGGAAATGATATGTCCCATTCTGAATCTTTTCATAGTTTTTGATTGCGTCCTCGTCGTGACCCTTGACCTCGCTTAGCTGACCGAGATAGTAGTGGACCACATTCTCATCTTTTTTTCCGCTGGCGAGGGCTTGTCGCAACTCCTTCTCTCCCCGGTCTAGCTCGCCAATGTCTAACGACAACAACCCCACGGCAAATGCCAGGTCTGGGCTGTCTGGGTAGGCCTTGAGCAGCTGCTGAAATTCGGCGCGCGCCTCCACGCTCTGCTTCTGCTCGATCAGCGCACGCGCATAAAATAAGCGCACCTCTTTGGTTTCGGGGTAGGTATCAAGATATTTTTTGAGTGTTGCCAGGGCCTCCTTGGGTGCCGACTGCTGCAATAGCTCGGCACACAGTAGCACGGCACTGTCCCACTCTGGGCGCAAGGCCAATGCCTGCCTGGCCTCCGCTATGGCCAGCTCGTGCTTGTTTGCAACCTCGGCAACCTGCGCAAGCGTCCAGTGAGCCTCTGCCACCTGTGGGTACGGCTTCGTCAGTTCACGCAGCAAATTAAGTGCGGCGCCCTTGTCTGGGTAGCTCGCAATCATCGGCCAGATGCGCATGAAGACATTTCCCGCGTTGTCCGCGGCGGCCGCTATGAGGCCCTCAAGGTGCGGGCGCGCACTTTCCAGCTTCCCGCCACTAATTAATAGCGTGGCCAGCGCCTGCTTAGCCAGCAGCGAGCTGGGCTCTAGCTCCAGCCACAAATTAAATGCTGTCATTGCCTTGTCCATCTGGCGTGTCTCAAAAGCCAAGTGTGCAGCGTAGTTGGCTAGGCGCGGGTCGCGGGTGGCGATGGCCAGATTTAGGTAGAGTTGCGCGGCCATCTCTGGCTTACCGCGCTGCACGGCCATCTCACCCAAGAGATACTCGTAGAGCACCTGGCTGGTTAGCTCTTGCTTTGGGAGGTTTGCCTGCTTTTCGACCTCAAATCCCAGCTGCTCCCCCTGCCCCATATCTTGTTGAGATGCTTGCGCGCCAGCGACAAGGAGTAGCGCAAACGTCGCCATGCTACGTTTAAAGTTAATCATATTTGTGTGTAGTCACTAGTCATCAGGTAAGAAGCGGTCGCCTCATTCGTCAGAGGCGCCAATTTAAAGTCGGTCGTTGCACGCACATTTGTTTCAATTTTAACCAAAATTAAAACGAAAACAACTGTCAAAAGGCTCGAGGGGTGCTCATATTACACCCCCCGTACGCACTTGCCATATGTTTGTTCGGGGCGCATTATGGGCCCATGAATAGACTAATTATGCCGCTTGTGGTGACGCTGCTGATGCTTGGTACCGCGTGCGCGGACTCGCTGGGGGATGGGGACGTCGCTTATGAGCACGGCGATTACGCGACCGCACTCAGGCTTTACCAAATCGCCGCGGCCCAAGGGGACCCGGATGCCCAGTTCATGCTCGGCTTTATGTACGCCCGCGGACATGGCCTCGGTCAAGACCAGGGTGAGATCGTTACGTGGGCTGAGACCGCGACAGATGCGTCAATCTCTGGGCAACTACCGCAGTGCCCGGGGTCATACAGCAGTGACACATGGACACACTGCCTTGGAGATTTCACCCACCCGAACGGCACCAGCTACGTCGGTGAGTGGCTAAACGGCGCACTGAAGGTACCCCTGGCGGCTGATTGACGAGCGCGGCAGGCTGACCAAGAAGGGCTGGGTCGAAGCTCAGATCAGTGCCTTAATATCTGAGGCAACCTTATGCACGCCGTCGGTTGAGGCGTAGCGCTTGATTACCGCACCACTACGATCAATTAGAAACTTAGTGAAGTTCCACTTAATCGCCTCGGTACCCAGCACTCCTGGGGCCGCCTTTTTTAAGAATGTATACAGGGGGTGGGCGTCACGGCCATTGACCTCCACTTTCTCAAAGAGGGGGAAGGTCACGCCGTACTGGGTACTACAAAAATTCTGTATCTCACTTGCCGAGCCCGGCTCCTGGGCACCAAACTGGTTGCACGGCAACGCCAGTATCTCCAATCCCTGTGCGGCCATCTCCAGGTACAGCGCCTGAAGGTCGCGGTACTGTGGCGTGAACCCACAGCGACTGGCCACGTTCACCACCAACAGTACCTTGCCCGCATAATCTTGAAGGTTTTCTGATTTACCATCGATACGAAGCAGGGGGATGTCTGGCAGCATTTTGGTCTCCTTTAGTGCCTTAAAAGTTAGTGTACCGTCAGGGCACGATCTAGGTCACCCCTGACGCGCCAATAGGCCTAGATAGCTAGGCGGGTAGTGTGGCATCATACGAGCCAGTCAACAAACCCCTTAAACACACACTCGGAGGAGTCTTGAGAAAAAATCTAATCACCCTGTTGGTTACCTCGACCTTACTAATCACAAGTCCGTTAGCTGGTGCGCAAGGCACGGACCAGACTCCGGCATTGTTGGAGCAAGCGAAGGGTGGGAATGCCGATGCACAATTCAGGCTCGGCGTCATGTACCACAACGGCCAAGGTTTTGTCAGTGACCCCGCAGAGGCGGTCAGGTGGTGGCGGCTGGCGGCAGCTCAGGGGAACGTCAACGCGCAGAGTGGTCTTGGCGTAATGTACGGCAACGGCAAGGGTGTCACACGGGACTACGTTCGTGCGCACATGTGGTTTGATCTTGGTGCGGCATCAGGCAGCACAGACAGCGCCAACAATCGCGATCTCATTGCAAAGCGCATGACACCAAAGCAGATAGCGGAGGCGCAAAAAATGGCCGTCGAGTGCAAGAACAAAAGCTTTAAAGGGTGCGACTGACGCCCGCATTGACTCATCAATCACCCATCGGCCTGCACGGCAGTCGGACCTGAAGCAAGAGTCCGATTTGTTTGCCCCCTCCTTACAGAGCAAACCTAGATAATAATGTCATTATCGGGATACCACTTGCACAGTGCACCCCCCCCNNTAGCGCACAAAAGTGGTGCACAGTATTATGAAAAATGCATACAAATAATGCATTTTATTTTTTTCACCCCCCCCCAACTACCTAGTTATATTTCATTAACTATTTAATTTTAAATTAATTTAAATATTAA
>DKNB01000023.1:0-331 GCA_002470125.1 Gallionellales bacterium UBA7399
CAATTCCGGACGATGTGCCGTGGCCGAAGGTGGCATCTTGTCTCCCATGACGTGAGAGAAGGCCACTCCGCCACGCTCAAGCACGCTCCCCTCCTCAAGAATGCAACTTCGGCCGCCGCCGCCCTCCGGGCGACTCCAGCTGTCGCGTCGAAATTTATTGCCGTCCACCTCCTCCAAGCGAGCCACAATCGTATCCTGNNAGTTCCAGTAAGAAATTTTTAACCGAAGCACTGTCCATGTCTTCCCCCAATGAGCTTAATATTTATATTAATCTGAAGAAACAATAATTCGTATCGGCCTTGTATCTAGCGTCTGACCGTGCCCGAATCTT
>DKNB01000023.1:338-14716 GCA_002470125.1 Gallionellales bacterium UBA7399
GTCACAAACACGAACATCAATCGTCCGTTGGTGTCCGTCCCTTGGGGGGGACGGCCTGGTGACCAATATCGTGACGCATCTGGCAGCCATCAAAATAAATTTCTTCGGCAATCTGGTAAGCGCGTCGCTGAGCAGCCACAACACTATCGCCTAGCGCGGTAACGCACAGCACCCGTCCGCCACTAGTAACCAGCCTGCCGTCCAAAAGTCGGGTGCCAGCATGAAAAACATGTGCGTCTTCCTGCGTTTTCGGTAAGCCCGTGATGACATCATCTTTTCTTGATGCGCTTGGATAGTTGGCGGCAGCCAATACCACGCCGAGTGCAGCGCGCCTATCCCACTCTGCCTCCACTTTATTTAGGGTTCCTTCAACTGCGTGCTCCAATAGCATCAACAAGTCACTCTTTAAGCGCAGCATAATTGGCTGAGTCTCTGGATCACCCATGCGACAATTAAATTCTAGAACTTTATAGTTGCTCTGTGAATCTATCATCAGGCCGGCATACAAAAACCCAGTATAGGAATTTCCCTCTTCTTTCATCCCCCTTATTACTGGCATAATTACTTCACGCAACACGCGCGCATGCAACTCGGGGGTGACCATCGGTGCGGGCGAATACGCACCCATCCCGCCGGTATTTGGGCCGCAATCCCCATCCAATAGTCGCTTGTGATCTTGACTGGTCGCCAAAGGCAAAGCGTGGTCACCATCCACCATGACAATAAAGCTGGCCTCTTTACCAACTATAAATTCTTCAATTATTAGTCGCACGCCAGGCTCGCCAAATTTATTATTTGACAACATCATGGCTATCGCATCACAGGCCTCCTGCACGGTCATCGCCACAACCACCCCTTTGCCCGCAGCCAAGCCATCCGCCTTGATAACAACAGGGGCGCCGTTTTTTTCCACATAGGCACATGCATCTGCCACGCTTTCAAAGGCTTGATAGGATGCGGTGGGAATGTTGTGCCGCACCATAAACTTTTTAGCGAATTCCTTGGAACTTTCTAATTGCGCCGCCGCCCTGGTGGGACCAAATATTTTTAGACCGGCAGCACGAAAATCGTTCACGATTCCGTCTGCCAATGGGGTCTCTGGACCAACTATGGTAAGGTATATTTGTTCACGATGTGCGAATGCGATAAGGTCCGCGGTGGCTATGATGTCAACGTTCTTCACGCCGCTCTCAAGCGCTGTGCCAGCATTGCCTGGGGCAACATACACCACCTGCACTCTGGCAGCCTGCGCCAAGCGCCAAGCCAATGCATGCTCTCTTCCACCACCACCGATAACTAAAATTTTCATAGTTCCGCCCAGGGCTTACAAAAACAAGCGGGGGAAGAAAATTTGAAGTGGGCGAGGCAGATCAAGATCTCTTTGTATAGCCTCAAGGTCGCCACCATCTAATTTTAGATACCACAATCTACAAGACCTAACTCTCTAATGCCTAAAGTGTCGATAACCAGTAAACACCATCGCCAACCCCAGCTCGTCTGCTGCCGCAATAACTTCGTTGTCACGCATGCTGCCGCCAGGCTGAATTACCGCTTTCGCGCCTGCCTTGGCCAGCACGTCTATGCCATCCCGGAATGGAAAAAAAGCATCCGAGGCCACCACTGAGTCAACCAAGCTGCGAGCTGCATTTTGTGCCTTGATTGTGGCGATGCGTGTGCTGTCTACGCGGCTCATCTGCCCCGCACCCACACCCAAGGTGTGCCCGTCCTTGCAAAACACAATGGCATTTGATTTTACATACTTTGCCACACGCCAAGCAAACAATAAATCGCGCAATTGCTCGACGCTTGGCTGCACCCTGCTGACCACATGGAGCTGCTCGAGCCGCACGTCCAGTGTATCGTTTGACTGCATCAGCAAGCCGCCGCCCACTCGCTTCAAATCATACTGATTGCTTGTTTTAAGTAGGGGCACGGTAAGCAGACGTATATTTTGTTTGGCTGCCACAGTCTGTCGCGCCGCCTCTGTTGCCGATGGCGCAACAATCACCTCAACAAATTGATTGGCAACAATAGCGGTGGCGGTGCCCACGTCTAACTCACGATTTATAGCAATGATGCCGCCAAATGCGGAGGTTGGATCCGTTGCATAAGCCATTTTGTAGGCATCGAGTAGTGTATCAGCCACAGCCACTCCACAAGGATTTGCGTGCTTAACAATGACACATGCTGGCTGCTCAAATGTCTTTACGCACTCCCATGCCGCGTCAGCATCGCCAATATTGTTATAGGAGAGTTCCTTACCTTGCAGTTGGGTGTAGTCAGTAATGCCGCCAGGCATTGCATTGAGGTCACGGTAGAGGGCTGCACTTTGATGTGGATTCTCACCGTACCGCATGTCTTGTAGCTTTGTAAAATTAAAATTTATCTGCGTCGGATAGGTGTTGTGTGTCCCGTCATCTTCAATTCCAGTAAGATAATTGCTAATTGCACCATCATATGCAGCGGTGTGTGAAAAGGCTTTTTTAGCTAAATTAAAGCGTGTCCGATCAGAAACTGCTCCGCCATTGGCCTGCATTTCAGACAAAATTGTGCTGTAGTCGTTCGAGTCGGTAACAACGGCAACGTGTTGATAGTTTTTTGCTGCGGCACGCACCATGGTTGGGCCGCCAATATCAATATTTTCAATGGCGTCTGCTAGCTTACAGTCTAGCTTGTTTACGGTGGCGCCGAAGGGGTACAAATTAACCACCACCAAGTCAATCATTGGAATGTCATGGGCTTTAAGTGTGGCAACATGCTCCAGCAAGTCTCGTCGCGCCAGGATGCCAGCATGAATCTTCGGCTGCAGCGTCTTCACGCGTCCATCCAACATCTCTGGAAAGCCGGTATAGTCGGCGACCTCCGTGACCAGAACGCCATTATCAGCAAGCATTTTAGCCGTGCCGCCGGTAGACAAAATAACAACGCCAAGATGTTGCAAGCCCTTGGCAAACTCTAGCACACCCGACTTGTCTGATACGCTAATAAGAGCTCGTGCGATTGCCATCATGGCTGGCCTTTGTTTTTAATTTTCTTGACGGGTTTAGAGCTCACAACAATCTTGCGCACTCTTCGAGTATTCAATCGAGCGTCAAGCACCTCAGTCAAAATGCCGTGCTGTTGAA
Organism: Gallionellales bacterium UBA7399; assembly: GCA_002470125.1. GTDB lineage: Bacteria > Pseudomonadota > Gammaproteobacteria > Burkholderiales > Gallionellaceae > Nitrotoga. The sequence continues at coordinate 3,464 of DKNB01000023.1, forward strand.
TTTTATTATTTAATAAATTTCGATTGATACCCAATAGCTTGGCTGCCTGTGTTTTATTGCTGTTGGTGTATTGCAGGGCAACCTCAATCAATGGCTTCTCAACGCAAGCCATCAACATTTCATGAATGCCATGGGCGGGGCCGGCTCCCCCAAGGTGTTCAAGGTATGCCCACATTGATTCGCGCACGCACTGGGCGATGGCGCTCTCACACAGTAACGGATCGACTTTCTTGGACATCTTGCTTCTTCTCAAAAAAAGGTAATGGGGCGTCGTGTTGCAATTGCTCATCAAAAAAATTATGTATGGCCATCAGTTGTTCAGCGCTGCTCTCTAGTTGGTTCATCTGATGACGAAATAGCGCAGAGCCAACGAGTCCTCTCGTGTACCAAGAGATGTGCTTGCGTGCCACACGCAAGCCAGTGTAGTCGCCATAGAAAGCATAAAGCTCGTGCACGTGCCCAAGCAAAACACGACTCACCTCATCTATTTTTGGTGGGGGCAGGTGTGTGCCAGTCTTTATGTAATGCTCAATCTCACGAAACAACCATGGGCGACCCTGTGCGGCACGTCCTATCATGACGGCATCTGCACCGGTTTTCTTTAAAACGTAGCACGCCTTTTCTGGGGTACTGATGTCACCGTTGGCAATCACTGGGATTGCCACGCTGGCCTTTACCGCAGCAATGGTGTCATACTCTGCGTCGCCTGTATAAGCACACGCACGCGTTCTGCCGTGAATGGCGAGCGCCTGAATGCCACTTTTTTCAGCAATTTGAGCAATACCAACTGCGTTACGATTACTTTTATCCCAGCCAGTGCGTATCTTAAGCGTTACAGGCACGGCCACCGCACCAACCACTGCCTCCAGTATCCGCGCCACCAGTATTTCATTTTGCAACAAAGCGGAGCCCGCCATCACGTTGCATATTTTTTTTGCTGGGCAACCCATGTTTATATCGATAATTTGTGCACCCTCATCGACATTATACTGCGCAGCCAGCGCCAACATTTTTGGGTCCGTCCCTACAATTTGTACCGAGATTGGGTCAACTTCGCCATCATGGTTGGCGCGTCGCCTGGTTTTATGAGACCCATATAACAAAGAATTAGACGCCACCATTTCGCTTACCGCCATCCCCGCGCCCAAGCTCTTGCATAACATACGGAATGGTCTATCGGTTACCCCCGCCATAGGGGCAACAATTAAATTGTTTTTAAGATGATAGGGGCCGATGCGCATGACTTTTCCAACAAGGGGGCGGATTATAAGTTAATCGGGCCTCTCGTGCTATCATTGCTGACCCCAAAGTGATAAGTTATTGTAGTGATGACATTTGATGTCCTGATTATAGGCGGCGGCCCAGTTGGTGCCAGCCTGGCCTGCGCACTAAAGCCCAGCGGGCTCTCCGTAGCGCTGCTTGAGGCTCAACCCCCACCGGCCCCCCAGCCCAAAATTTGGGACAACCGCATTTACGCCATAAGCCCTGGTACAGCAACCTTTCTTGCACAATGCAACGCGTGGCAAAAGTTAGACATGAGCCGCGTGCAGCCAGTCGAAGCCATGCGTGTCTTTGGAGACGAGGGCGCGGAGCTTAATTTCAGCGCCTATCAGCTAGGGGTCTCAGAGCTGGCGTTCATCTTAGAAAATACCCAGCTCGAAGAGGTATTATGGCAAGAGTTACAAAAACATAACGGTCCGACCCTGTTCCGCCCGGTCCGCTGCAACAGTCTAGTTTGGCATGATGACGCCGCCCAACTACGGCTAGAAGATGGGCAGACGCTTTCAGCACGGCTAGTGGTTGGTGCGGATGGCGCCGGATCGTGGGTGCGACAACAAGCTGGCATTGTTGCACCACTCACACCTTATAATCAGCATGGCGTTGTGGCAAACTTCACAACCGAAAAATTACACCGAGCCACAGCATTCCAATGGTTTCAGCCAGACGGCATTCTGGCCTTGTTGCCCCTGCCGCAGCAGATGATTTCAATGGTGTGGTCGGTAAGTCCAGAAAAGTCCGCCACTCTCCTCGGGCTGTCGCCCGAGGAGTTGTGTGCGCAAATCGCGATCGCCTCACATCACACCCTAGGCGAGCTGCGACTAATTACGCCTCCCGTTGCCTTCCCGCTACGCATGCTAAGCCCACCCCGACTTGTTAAGCCACGCTTGGCGTTGGTGGGGGATGCTGCGCACAGCATACACCCCCTTGCCGGACAGGGCGTTAACCTAGGATTCCGTGATGTCCGTCAGCTAGCACAGGTATTATTGCAGCGTGGGGCACAAACAGACTGCGGTAACCTCAGCTTGCTGCGCCGCTATGAGCGCACTCGAAAAGAAGACGTTCTCTCGCTTCTGCTTACCACTGACATGATGAAAAGGTTATTCAACAACCATAATCCGGCGCTACGCATCGCACGTAACCTTGGCCTTGCCGCCACCAACCACATTACTCCGCTCAAAAAAATGTTGGCTCGCCACGCCCTCAACTAAACCCGCACAGGATCCGCCTCGATGAAGCTATTTTTGATATTGTTAGTTTTGTTTAACTTGCCCAATGTTTACGCCGACACCACCCAGATTAAAAGCATTTTACAAACAAATTACCCACAACTTGGCAAGGTTGAAAAAGTTAACAAGGCCGACATTCTTGATTTGTACGAGGTGATTACACAGGACCAGTTATTTTATACGGACAAAGATGCGCGCTATCTTATCAGCGGCAACATTTATGACGCCCATGATCGTAAGGCTTTGCGAAACTTAACAGAGGAGCGCTCTAGAAAATTATTTGCCCTGGATTTCAATGGGCTGCCATTTAATCTTGCGATCAAAAAGGTCAAGGGTGGCGGTCAAAGAAAAATGGCTTACTTTAGTGACCCAAATTGTGGCTTTTGTCAGAAACTAGAGCGTGAGCTACAAAATGTAGACAATGTCACATTGTATATATTTATGTTGTCCATATTCCCCGGCTCCGACAAGAAGGTGCAGGGCGTTTGGTGCAGCAAAGATCAGGTTGGGGCATGGGACAAACTAATGCTGAACAAAGTACAGCCCCCTGCGAGCACCTGCGTCGCCCCCACCACTAAACTAATGGAGCTTAGCCAAAAGCTAAATATAAACGGCACTCCAGTGCTGGTCTTTTCTGATGGTGTCCTGGTTCCCGGATTCAGGCCGGCCGCAGAACTAGAAAGGCTGCTCAGTAGCGCGTCCAGTCATCGATGACTGCCTATTTTCTTAGCTGGGCCTCATAACATCCACAAGACACGCCAGCCCGCCCAACTGTTTTTTAATTAACGGATGGCCACTTCGCTTGGTGGCATCAAGTTTCGCGATGATAGCCCACCACGCGTTCCACCTCATTTTTAGAGCCAAGAATCACCGGCACACGCTGATGCAAGCCAACCGGCTTTAAATCCATAATGCGCTCACGGCCGGTCGAGCTCAGGCCTCCCGCTTGTTCCACAATAAAGGACATCGGATTGGCCTCATACAGTAAGCGCAACTTACCCGCCTTGCCTGCCTCTTTGTTATCAAATGGGTACATGAAGATGCCCCCCCGAATTAATATACGGTGTACCTCTGCAACCATCGAGGCCACCCAGCGCATGTTAAAGTTTTTTTCTCGACCTCCGGGAGTTTTACCCTTAACGCATTCATCAACATAGCGCTGCACCGGGGCCTCCCAAAAACGCTGATTAGACATATTAATGGCAAACTCTTGAGTGTCAGCCGGAATGGTCATATTTGGGTGGGTCAGCATAAACTCCCCGATACTACCATCTAAGGTAAAGCCATTTACACCGTGTCCAGTGGTGAGCACCATCATTGTTGAGGGCCCATACAACGCGTAGCCAGCACAAACCTGCTTGGCACCTGGCTGCAAAAAATCTTTTGCGGTTGGATTGGTCACACCGTCGGGGCAACACAAAATCGAGAAGATGGTGCCCACAGAAATGTTTACGTCGATGTTGGACGACCCATCCAACGGATCAAACGCCAGCAGGTACTTGCCTTTCTGGTATTGGGTGGGGATGGGGCACACATCATCCATCTCTTCGGATGCCATGGCAGTGAGGTGGCCGCTCCACTCGTTTGCTCCAATAAAAATATCATTGGTAATCACATCCAGCTTTTTCTGTGTCTCACCCTGAACGTTTTCGCTGCCCGCGCTCCCCAACACACCAGCCAGGCCACCCCTGTTAATGCTGCTGGCAATTTGCTTACAGGCAACCACAATATTGTCGAGTAGCCCAACGAGGTCGCCCCCCGCACTTGGCACCCGCTTTTGTTCTTCGACAATAAACTGCGTTAGGCTTTTACTCATGTGCTCCCCTTGCTATGATTAGTAGAACTTTTCTAGTTCGGTATTTTACAGGCTTTTGCATCCAGCCTCCACGCATATAGAGTGTCCATTGATTGCTTTCAACGGCGCCACGATCATAGAAGTACATAAATTCACGAGGCCTGCATCACAGAGCCCCTCTGAATCTGTCATATTTTTATATTTATATCTACAAAATCAATTTGTTGATTGGGTGTGTGCGTTAAGCTTAGATCCAGAGCGACGCTCGCCAACATTAGGAGAAATCCCCTCATTGCAGTATAAGTAAACCGGCTCAACAACCACCCGGGCACCCAACAGTCAAAAAAACATGGCCAGCAAACTGAAATCTACAAGAGCGTCACTTGTGTGTACGTCAATAAGCATTGTGGCTTTATTGTTTGCCGTGCCCGCATGGGCCGTGGCAAGCCAGGACGCAGATTTTCTTGTCGCGCGTGACGCATTCAGGGCTGGTGACTTAGTGAAGCTTGATCGTGTAGCGACACGACTCAAGCAATCCCCGCTAGAGCCATACGTAGTTTACTATCAGCTGCGTCTACGCCTAGAGACGGTCGGCGAGCCGCACATTCTGGAATTTTTGGCGCGCCCCGAAGATACCCCCGTAATAAACCAGATGCGCGGGGAGTGGCTAAAGCTGCTTGGGAAAAAACAACGGTGGAATGACTTTGCGGCACAGTACCCGCATCTGGTTGGCGGAGATACCGAACTGACTTGTTACGCGCTACAGTCGCGTCAACATCTGCAAGACAAACAGGTCCCACATGAAGCACGCAACCTTTGGTTAGTCAGTGGCACGGAGTTGCCGGAAAGCTGCAACCCCCCACTCAACGCGGCAATAGCCAGCGGCGTCATTAGCGTGTCAGACATCCGCGTGCGCGTGCGCCTGGCACTAGAGGCGGGCAACCTACGGCTGGCCAGTCGGCTATCAGAAAAGCTGCCCACTCCCGACATCATCACCTCATCGGAGCTAGCCAGTGCCGCCACCAATCCGGCACACTATCTTGCCACGACCAACCTCGACAACGCCTCGGAGGCGCGACGTGCGGTGGCGCTGTTTGCCTTGCAACGATTGGCCAAAAAATCTCCGCAACTAGCGTTCGCGCACTGGATGGAGAGGTCGGCTCACTTTCCCGCAAACGAGCAGTCTTATTTTTACGGATGGCTGGGTTACGAAGCCGCACGGCAACGAGACTCTCGTGCACTAGATTGGTACAAGGCTGCGGGCGACACCCCCCTAACCGAACAACAGCTGGCCTGGCGTGCTCGAACTGCGCTACTTACTCAAAACTGGCATGAGGTTTGGGCAAGCATCAATGTCATGGCGCCGCAGCAGCAGCACGAGGGCGTCTGGCGCTACTGGAAAGCACGCGCCCTCCAGTCATGGGGTGGCACAGCAGAGGCGAATGTCCTGTTTTCTGAGCTAAGTGGGGAGCATAATTTTTATGGGCAACTGTCTGCGGAAGAGCTTGGCATACCTCTCGCCACAACCATGCCAGCCAACCTCCAGCCAGACAACGCAGCCATAGATGAAGTGCTTGCGCAACCAGTCATCCAGCGCACATTGGCCCTGTATCGCATGGGCTTACGCACAGATGCCGCCAAGGAGTGGGCGTGGACAGCACGCAAGCTTGACGACAAGCACCTGCTGGCAGCAGCCGAAATCGCCCGCCGAAACGGCATGTATGACCACGCCATCAACACCGCCGATCGCACTGTACAGCTACATAACTTCGGCCTGCGCTATCTTGCGCCCCACCGGGAGGCCCTGCATGATCACATTCGCAAAAATAACTTAGATGAGGCCTGGGTCTACGGGCTAATACGGCAAGAAAGTCGTTTCATCAGTCAGGCAAAGTCGCCCGTGGGCGCGGCTGGACTTATGCAAATCATGCCAGCCACGGCACGCTGGATAGCAAAACAATTAGACATTAAGACCTTTCGCCAGGCGCTTATGAATAAAATGGATACGCACTTTAGGTTTGGCACTTATTATATGAAAACAGTTCTCACATCATTTGATAACAATCCAGTGCTGGCCTCTGCTGCCTACAATGCCGGGCCTGGGCGCGCTCGAAAGTGGCGTGGCGAAAGCGCCCTAGAGGGGGCCATTTACGCAGAAAACATACCGTTTGATGAGACGCGCGGCTACGTCAAAAAAGTAATGAGCAACACGATGTACTACTCCCAGCTCTTTGGTCAACCACAACAATCACTAAAACAACGACTAGGCGTGATTGCAGCAAAGGACGCCGCCAACCAGCAAAGCGTCCCCGATGAAAGATAGCGATCTAGAGGTTTACAGTGTGGGTGGCGCCGTACGTGATGACCTGCTTGGTCTCCCCGTAAACGACCGTGACTGGGTGGTTGTGGGCAGCACACCCGAAGCCATGATCGCGCGCGGATACAAGCCAGTTGGCAAAGATTTCCCAGTGTTCTTGAATCCCAGCACACACGAAGAGTATGCGCTAGCGCGGACCGAACGCAAAACCAAATCCGGCTACCGGGGCTTCGCCATTAACGCCTCACCCGAGGTAACGCTAAGCCAAGATTTGTTACGCCGCGACTTTACCATCAACGCCATCGCACGCGACATGGACGGTCGGTTAATTGATCCTCATAACGGTATCACTGATTTGCGCGCTGGTATTTTACGTCACGTTAGCCCGGCATTCAGCGAAGACCCCGTACGAATTCTGCGCGCGGCACGCTTTGTGGCACGCTTTGGTTTTAGTGTGTCCCCCGAAACGTTGGCGTTAATGCGAGAAATGGTCAAGGGCGGAGAGGTCGACGCACTGGTGCCTGAGCGTACATGGCAAGAGCTGGCACGCGGCTTAATGGAAAAAAATCCATCACGTTTTTTTACCACACTGCGCAACTGCGGGGCATTGGCTAGGGCATTGCCTGAGATAGACGCCCTGTTTAATACATCCATGACGCCCGAAAAAAGCAATGGGGTCAACTACGGTACGCATGCCATGCTGGCGCTAGATGACGCGGCACAACATAGGCACCCACTGGCGGTGCGATTCTCTGTGCTGGCGCATAACGTCGCCCACATAAAAGGCGACGCAGACCTGTTGCGCACTATGTGTCTGCGTATTCGTGCAACCAATGAGTGTCGCGACCTCGGCCTGCTGATGGCGCATTACTACAGCGAGATACAACGCGTCCTCGAGCTGGGCCACGATAGCATCATAGATCTGCTGCAAAATTGCGATGCATGGCGTAGGCCGCAACGCTTCACACATCTGCTGCAGGCGTGCGCCTCAAATGCACGCACGCTGTCGGAGGTCTCACAGAAAGACTACCCGCAGGCGGATCACTTGCTGCGCGTGCTGGCAGCAACCCAAGCGGTGGACGTAAAAACAATCGCACAGCAGTGTCCAGACAAGGGCCTTATTGCTGAAAAGATACGCAAGGCACGGGCTGCTGCAGCAGAACAAGCAATAACGAAACGCGCCTCCCACAAATGAGCGGTCGGGCTAGATTAACCAAAAACACGGGCACGCGAGCCTCCATCAAACCGGGGTGAGCTTTGCGTACTCTAGTGCCAGCCACTTCGTGCCAGCCGAACGAAAATTTACCTGTACGCGCATGTCCAGGCCGCCGCCCTCCACGTTCACTATAACCCCCTCACCAAATTTGATGTGATGCACTGCTTGGCTGACATGCCACGGGGAACCCGGTACGCCCGCACGCGCAGCAGACCCCCACTGATCTGAAGGCGTCGATCCAGTGGCGGATGGGCTAGCTGAATAGCCAGGATTCTTGTGCGCGGCCACGCGTGGCGTAACCCAGTGCAGCAACTCATCCGGGAGCTCACGCAAAAAACTGGACATCAGGCTGTAGTTTACCTGCCCATGTAACATGCGACTTTTTGCAAAAGTTAGATACAGCCTGCGCCGTGCACGCGTTACGGCGACATACATTAGGCGACGCTCCTCGTCCACCCCCGCGTCTGTCGTGTGGCTGTTCTGGTGGGGAAACAGGCCCTCCTCCAGTCCACTCATAAACACAGCATGAAACTCCAGGCCCTTGGATGCGTGTGCCGTCATCAGGTGGAGCGCGTCCACGTTGGCCTCTGCCTGGTTTTCGCCTGACTCAAGCACCGCATGGGTCAGGAAAGCAGTAAGACTATCGTCCTCATTCTCATGCACAAACAGGGTTGCAGCGTTGATCAATTCATTGAGATTTTCTAGGCGTTCTTGGGCTTCGCGCTGTTTGGCTCCCACCTCATTCTGATAATGTGCAAGCAGGCCGCTATGCAGCAGCACCTGATCGATTGCCTCCGGCAAGGGCAGCTCAGATGCAGCAGCGGCCATGGCCTCAATCAATGTCACGAATGCCGCGGGCTTCCCACCCACATCTTTGGACGCCTGCCACAGGCTGACATTTTTTGTGCGCGCCCACTCCTGCAGCTGCTCAATGGTGCGCATGCCAATGCCTCGCGTTGGAAAATTAATGACACGCAGTAACGCACTGTCGTCGCTAGAGTTTTGTATTAGCCGCAGGTAGGCTAGCGCGTGTTTTATCTCCTGCCTGTCGAAAAATCTAAGTCCGCCATACACTCGGTAAGGCACTCCCGCTGAAACCAGTGCATGCTCAATGATGCGCGACTGGGTATTAGAGCGATATAGCACCGCCATCTCGGAAAGGCGCACGCCCTCAGTGTTGAGGCGGCGCACCTCGTCAACAATAAATCTAGACTCCTCCGCATCGGTTGACGCCTCGTACACGTGCAATAACTCGCCCTTGCTTTCCGATGTCCACAAATTCTTCCCGAGGCGACTACGATTATTTTTAATAAGCGCATTGGCAGCATCCAGGATATTGCCATGTGAGCGGTAGTTCTGCTCCAGCTTAAGCACGCTCTGCACATTGAAGTCGCGCGTCAACTCCTGCATGTTCCCAACATTAGCGCCACGAAACGCATAGATAGACTGGTCGTCATCGCCCACCGCAAACAGAGCATTGCGCTGCCCGGCCAGCAACTTAAGCCACTGATACTGCAGTCGGTTTGTGTCCTGAAACTCGTCTACCAGGATATGACAAAAGCGGGCCTGATAGTGATCTCGCAGCTGGTGATTGTGCAACAGTAGCTCATAACAGCGCAGCAGCAGCTCGGAGAAGTCCACCACACCCTCGCGCTGACACTGCTCATCGTAGGCCGCGAAAATTTCAACCTTTCGTCGCGTATACGAATCGGCGGCCTCCACCTCGTGTGCGCGCTGCCCGCTCTCCTTGCTCCCGCTGATAAAATTTTGCACCTCGCGAGGTTTGAATTTCTCATCGTCCACATTCAGCGTCTTCATTAACCTCTTAATGGTAGCAAGCTGATCTGCGCTATCCAAGATCTGGAATGTTTGCGGCAATCCCGCCTCTCGATAATGGGCGCGCAACATCCTATTGCATAACCCATGAAAGGTGCCCATCCACAGTCCACGCGCGTTAATCGGCAGCATCGCGGACAATCGCACGAGCATCTCCTTTGCCGCCTTGTTGGTAAAAGTAACGGCCAAAATACCATGCGGGCTAACCTGTCCGGTACTAATCAGCCACGCGATACGCGTTGTAAGTACGCGCGTTTTGCCGCTGCCGGCACCAGCTAAAATTAATGCCGATTGATTGGGCAGGGTTATCGCTGCGCGTTGCTCAGGATTGAGCCCCGAAAGAAAGTCCATGTTTAAGGGCACCAAAAAAAACAGGGGGCCAGGAACTTCGCCTGGCTCCCCGCCGACATCAAATCAAATGGCTACTTATTCTTGTTCTGAATCATGTCGCGCATGATTGGGGCCAAAATAACCTCCATTGCGAAGCTCATCTTGCCACCCGGTACCACAATGGTGTTTGAGCGTGACATAAAAGAACTCTCGATCATGTCAAGCAGACAAGAAAAGTCTACGCCCTTGGTATCACGAAAACGAATTACCACAAAGCTCTCGTCCGGCGTTGGAATATCGCGTGCGATGAAGGGATTTGATGTGTCCACTGTCGACACGCGCTGAAAATTAATATCGGTGCGAGAGAATTGGGGCGTGATGTAGTTAACGTAGTCCGGCATGCGCCGCAGGATGGTGTCCACGGTTGCCTCAGCAGAGTAGCCACGCTCAGCCTGGTCACGATGAATTTTCTGTATCCACTCCAGATTAACTATTGGAACGACACCAATACTAAGGTCAACATGCTTAGCTGCATCCACGGCATCTGTCTTGACCATGCCATGCAACCCCTCATAAAACAGCAGGTCTGAGCCAGCGGCGATGTCCTCCCACGGCGTGAACTGTCCAGGGCCCAGGTTGACACCAAGGCGAGCATTCAGCTCCTTTGCCTCGGCATCGCTATGGATGTAGTAACGGCGCTTGCAAGAGCCGGTATCACCATATGACTTAAAGGTGGCCTCAATCTTGTCAAAATGGTTGGCCTGTGGTCCGAAGTGGCTAAACGAATGATTTCCCGCCTCGGCCGCCTCGGCCATGGNNCGCGGCGAAAAATGTTTTCAAAGGCACGTTTGGCGGTGGTGGTGCCGGCGCCAGAGGAGCCGGTCACGGCAATCACTGGATACTTGCGGGACATAGTAAGGTTCTCCCAATAAGGAATATAAAGTTCATTTTGACAAAATTCTAGCAGAACCGCGCATCTAACACACTCCAGCACGCCACCCGTGCCCAAACGTCGGCTCGCACTAAGCTTGCTGCAGGATTATGCCGTTATAATGTCGCCTGGACGAGTCAACGCAGAAACCAAAATGCAACAAGATTATAAACCGAAAGTCATCGAAGCTGACACACAACAATACTGGCAGCGGGAGCGGGCCTTCCACGCAAAAGATTGGTCTGACAAACCAAAATATTACTGCCTCTCGATGTTCCCCTACCCATCCGGCAAGTTGCACATGGGGCACGTGCGCAACTA
>DKNB01000023.1:14745-22229 GCA_002470125.1 Gallionellales bacterium UBA7399
CTGGGATGCCTTTGGCTTGCCCGCTGAAAATGCCGCCCTCACACACGGGGTTCCGCCCGCTGCGTGGACCTACTCCAACATTGACGCCATGCGTGCGCAACTACAGAGCCTTGGGCTTGCCGTAGATTGGTCGCGCGAGCTAACCACCTGCAAGCCGGACTACTACCGATGGGAGCAGTGGTTATTCACACGCCTATTTCAGCGCGGCCTAGTTTACAAAAAAACAGCCTCTGTGAACTGGGACCCGGTTGACCAGACGGTGCTGGCCAATGAACAGGTAATTGATGGGCGCGGCTGGCGATCGGGTGCCTTGGTGGAGAAGCGTGATGTCCCGATGTACTTCATGCGCATCACTCAGTATGCCGAGGAGCTGCTTGCCGATCTTGATCAGCTCGATGGTTGGTCGGAGCAGGTCAAGACCATGCAACGCAATTGGATCGGCAAAAGCTTTGGTTGCGACGTACGCTTCCCCTACGACCCAAAAAGTATCGGGGCGACGGGTATGCTGCAGGTCTATACCACGCGCCCCGATACCCTAATGGGTGCAACCTATGTCGCAATCGCAGCGGAGCATCCGTTGGCAGCACAGGCGGCAGCAAAAAGCTCGGCGCTTGCCGACTTCATTGCCGAGTGCAAAAACAGCGGAACAGCGGAAGCCGATATGGCGACGATGGAGAAGCGGGGCATGGACACCGGCCTGTTTGTTAGCCACCCGCTCACTGACGAATTGCTGCCGGTGTGGGTGGCCAACTATGTGTTAATGCATTACGGCGAGGGTGCAGTGATGGCGGTCCCCGCGCATGACAAGCGCGACTTTGAGTTTGCTCAAAAATTTAACCTGCCAATCAAGCAAGTCATTGCTGCCCACAAAGCCCAAAGTGAGGGAAGCCCAGAGTCCGCTCCCGCTAGTGGTAGCTTTACAACAAGCCTCTGGCACAGCTGGTACGAAGAAAAGAATGGTGCCTGCATCAACTCCGGCAGGTACGACGGACTAGGCTTCCAACAGGCCTTTGATGCTATCGCGAGCGACCTAGAAGAAAAAAAACTAGGGGCCAGACGCACCCAGTTCAGGTTGCGCGACTGGGGCATATCACGCCAACGCTACTGGGGCTGCCCAATCCCCATCATCCACTGTCCAACATGTGGTAGCGTACCCGTACCCGATGAGCAGCTGCCCGTTGTCTTGCCAGAAGACGTGACCATCACCGGCACGGGCTCGCCCCTGGGGGACATGCCAGCGTTTTACAAAACAACCTGCCCGAAGTGCCATGGAGCGGCAAAGCGTGAAACCGACACAATGGACACCTTTGTCGAGTCTTCCTGGTACTACGCACGTTACACCAGCCCAGACTGCAACACCGGCCTAGTAGACGAACGAGCCAACTACTGGCTGCCCGTTGACCAATACATCGGCGGCATCGAGCACGCCATCTTGCATTTGCTGTATGCGCGATTCTTTAACAAATTAATGCGCGATGCGGGGCTGTTTGACAGCGCGCTTCCTGTCGCAACAACGCCAGCATCCCACAGCGAGCCATTCACCAACCTGCTCACTCAGGGCATGGTAATAGCACCAACATTTTTTCGCGAAGATCGAGCGGGCAAGAAACTATGGATCAGCCCCGCCGAGGTGAACATAGAGACGGATTCCCGTGGGCGTCCGTTTGGTGCCAAGCTTCGCTCTGATGGCCTGCCAGTGATTATTGGCAACACAGAAAAAATGTCCAAGTCTAAAAATAATGGCGTGGATCCACAGATCATTATCGATCAGTATGGCGCCGACACCGCGCGCTTTTTTATAATATTTGCAGCACCCCCAGAGCAAACGCTGGAGTGGTCTGACGCTGGTGTTGAGGGCGCGTTTCGATTCATGAAGCGCATATGGAGCTTTGCCCACTCAAACCAAGGTCTAATTAGGGCGAATCACAACAAGGGCCACAATGCGCCAAAAGAGTGTTGTCCAAAAACCATGACAAGCGAACAAAGAGGGGCGCACCGAGAGATGCACGTCGCTCTAAAAAAAGCGAACTTTGACCTGCAGCGTCTGCAATTTAACACCATGGCATCGGCCTGCATGAAAATACTGAACGCGCTAGAACAACAAATGATTGCGGCGTCGCCCGACGCAAGCACAAAAGAGGCCATCATCGCAAATGGATTTAGCATCCTGCTGCGCCTGCTTTCCCCCATCACGCCACACATCACACAGGCGCTCTGGCAGGAGCTGGGTTACGGCGAGAACATCTTGTCTGCCGCCTGGCCAGAGGCGGACACGAACGCACTGGAGCAAGACGAGGTAGAGCTAATCATTCAGGTGAACGGGAAGCTACGTGGCAGACTGCACGCGGCAAAGGATGCCGATCCTACCACGCTTGAGGGGCTCGCTTTGGCGCACCCGTCCGTTGAAAAATTATTAGCCGGCCAACCCGCCAAGAAAATTATAATCGTGTCTGGACGCCTGATTAACATAGTAACCTGACTCAAGGAAAACCCCGATGTGTACAAAATTACTAATCACCCCGATGCTCGCGCTCATCACATTAATCAGTGCGTGTGGCTTCCATATGCGCGGGAAAGAGGACATGCAGTTTCCATTTAAAACACTGTTCATACAGGCGCCGGGCAAAAACACGCCCTTCCTAATCGACCTAAAGCAAGGTGTGAGCATGTACGGCATCAGCCTCTCCGACTCGTCCGAAAATGCACAGCTGACCCTGTTGATTGTCTCTGAGACGCCCAGCAAACAGATTCTCTCGCTGAGTGAGGCCGGTCGTGTGAGCGAATATCAGCTAAATTACCGCGTCTCGTTCCGAGCTTACGACAGCAAGCAGCAGGACTGGGTTGCCGCGGACGAGATCATCTTGCAGCGATACCTGTCCTATAACAACGCATTAATCCTCGCCAAGGAAGCGGAAGAGGCGATTCTTTATAAGGACCTGCGCACTGACGCGGTGACACAAATATTGCGCCGCTTGAGTCGCGCCAAGCCACCACAGCCGCCACAATAGATCGGTCTGCTTACGATGAAAATCTCTGGGGATGATTTGCTGCACCACCTCGCCAAGGGGCTTGCACCACTGTATGTCATACACGGTGGCGCACCACTTCTCGCTATCGAGGCCGCAGACTCTGTTCGCACCTTTGCCCGCAAGGCGGGCTACACGGAACGCGAGGTGATGACCGTCGAACCAGGCTTTAGGTGGGCGGAGTTGCGGAGCAATGCGCAGAGCCTGTCTCTTTTCTCTACGCAAAAGCTTGTGGACTTACGGATCCCATCTGGAAAGCCGGGCATAGAGGGGGCGCAAGCCCTACAGGACTACTGCAAAGAGCTCTACGCCGACACCATTACACTGATAACGCTACCCCAGCTAGACAAGGCCGCCCTGAGCAGCAAGTGGTTCACCGCCCTATCCACACAGGGCGTAGTGATCGATGCGGGTGAGGTCTTGCTTGGCGCATTGCCGGACTGGATCGAGCGCCGATTAAAGCAGCAAAATCAGTTCGCCGACACGGACACCCTGGCGTTCCTCGCTGAGCGCGTGGAGAACAACTTGCTGGCGGCCCACCAAGAAATTCAAAAACTGGCACTGCTGTTTCCGGCCGGATCGCTATCCCTCGAGCAGGTGAAAGAGTCCGTAACGGATGTGGCACGCTACAACGTATTTAATCTATCCGAGGCCATGCTGGCGGGTGACGAGATCCGCTACGCGCACATCCTCGGTGGCTTGCGTGCCGAAGGCACAGCCGCCGTGCTGGTGCTCTGGGCTCTAGCCGAAAACATCCGCACACTAGGCAAGGTACTGCGTGCCACCAAGTCCGGGGGCAGCCTGGCCTCTGCAATGCGCGACGCCCACATATGGGGCGCACACCAACGACTGACGGAAAGGGCGGTCAAGCGGTTCAGCCTAGCCATAGCTGAGCGCGCCCTACGGCAGGCATCACACGTGGACAAGATAGTGAAGGGCTTGCGACGTGGCGACGCCTGGGATGAGCTGCTGCAGCTGGGATTGCGTTGCGCGCGTGTTGGGGCGACATAAGACCGATGGACAAAATTTATCTAGTCTTAACCAGCCTGCCAGACCAGGCAAGTGCCGAACTTGTGGCGCGGGCCCTGATCGAGAGTCGTGCCGCCGCATGCGTCAACATTCTGTCTGGGTGCACATCGGTATACCCCTGGCAGGGCGAGATAAAGACGACCCGCGAGGTGCCGCTGCTAATCAAGACTACGCACGCCGCCTACGCACGTCTTGAGTCGGTTATCCGCGCGCACCACCCCTATGAGCTTCCCGAAATTATTGCTGTCTCGGTTGATGCTGGCCTACCCGGTTACCTAGAGTGGGTTAGACAAACAGCGTCCCCGATAGCCGACCATTTCTGATAATGTAGTGGCGCTAAGGACTGTGGCACAGGCCACCCAAACCACAGCGACCCGCACCACACGCACAATACACCAGAATTTTATGCCAGCAAAAGCAATGACTCATCAACCTACCATTCCACCGGCAGCCCGTGTCAAGGTCTCACAGGCGGTGCGCGCCCTGCTGCTGATCCTTGTGTGCGCGGCCCCCCTGTCTTACGCGGAGAGCCTTTTGGATCGCCTGCCACCGTCCTGGGGCACGAACAAGGCCACTATACTTCACCCAGACACGGCATTCCAGCTGGAGATTGTTGTGCAAGACGCGTCCACCCTGCTTGCCAACTTTAAGATCACGCCGGGCTACTACCTGTATCGCGACAAGATTACCTTTGCCCTGCCGAGCGACCCCACGGGATCCACGGCTACAAAAATTACAGAGGTCTCTCTGCCGCGAGGGGAGACAAAATCTGACCCAAACTTTGGCAACATGGCTGTGCTTAATCAATCATTTCAGGCAATCATTTCGCTGGAGTCCAAAAGCAATGCAGCCCGGGGCGTTGTCCTAGAGGCCAATTATCAAGGATGCAAGGAGAACGATCTATGTTACGCACCTATCGAGAAGCGCTTTAGTGTTGCCCTACCAAAAATAGGCTCCACCACAGCGGCACCCCCAGGGGCACAAACAACAATGGCCGCCGTATCACGCACGGACTCAGAGGGCACAAGACTCGCCAAGCTATTTAAGCAGGGGCACTTTTGGCTGATAGTGACATTCTTCTTTGGTGCTGGACTGCTGCTTGCTTTTACCCCGTGCATGCTGCCCATGATCCCCATTCTCTCTGGCATCATTGTTGGTCGAAACTCACACCCCTCCAAAATGCATGGCTTTATCCTGTCGCTTGCCTACGTGCTCGGCATGGCGTTGACCTACGCAGCGGCTGGCGTGGCGGCCGGCCTGTCTGGGACGCTGTTGTCTAACGCGCTACAAACGCCCTGGGTCCTCGGCGGATTCTCGGCCGTGTTTGTGTTGCTGTCCCTGTCCATGTTTGGCCTTTACGAGCTTCGGCTGCCCGCCCTCTTGCAAGACAGGCTTGCCCGCACAAACAATCGCCTACACGGTGGCCACCTAAGCAGCGCGTTCGCAATGGGCTCACTGTCTGCCATTATTGTTAGCCCCTGTGTGGCTGCGCCCATGGCGGCGGCCCTGCTGTACATAAGCCAGACCGGGGACGCCTTGCTAGGTGGGACCGCCCTGCTCGCGCTGGCGATGGGCATGGGCCTACCCCTGCTATTAATCGGCGCATCTGCTGGAGCGCTGTTGCCCAAGGCGGGGCCCTGGATGGAGGCAATCAAGCGTTTTTTTGGTGTGCTGATGCTAGCGGTCTCGATCTGGTTAATCTCAACGCTAATCTCACCAAGCATACAAATGCTACTCTGGTCTGCCCTGCTGGTGCTTTCCGCCATTTATATGCACGCGCTCGATGCGTTACCCAGCAACGCCTCTGGTTGGCGAAAGTTATGGAAGGGTCTCGGCGTAATGACCTTGCTGTTGGGCGGGGCCTACCTATTTGGTGCGCTCTCTGACGCACGCGACATCATGCGCCCACTAGCGGCACTTGGGGGCGAGCAGGCAGACCGCACCGCACCCCTGCGATTTGTACGCATAAAGAGTCTAGCGGAGCTGGACGCCCGCCTTGCAAAGAGGGGTGGCGGGGCTGTGATGTTGGACTTCTATGCCGACTGGTGCGTCACGTGCAAGGAGATGGAGCGCTACACCTTCACCGACGCTGCGGTGCAGGCCAAACTAAAGGGTGTCGTATTGCTGCAGGCTGATGTCACCGCCAACAGCGATGAGGACCGGGCCCTGCTAAAGCGATTCGGGTTGTTCGGCCCGCCCGCCATCTTATTTTTTGATGCGCAGGGGCGCGAGCGGAGCGGCCGCTCGGTAGTGGGGTACCAAAATGCGGAGGAATTTCTTCAGGTACTAAAACAGGCGGGGCTGTAGCTTTTGGTTCGGTGCCATTCGATTGCTCACAAAACAACCGTTCGAGACGTCCAAATAATCCACGCGGCCCTTCCTGGTTTCTCGGTTCATTGCATCCAAAAAATATTTTTGGATGCACCCCCCTCGCATTGATTTCTGTGAGGTGGTGGGTTAAAGTAGCCCGCAACGCACAACACCATAGCCCACTCATAGACTATGGGTATTACCCAACCCACCACACACCTAAAGTAAAGGATTTATCGTGGCCACAATAACCGAAAAAGATTTAGCCGAATTGCTTATTGGCATCACCAACACGCAGGTAGCCATCATCAACGCACTAAAAGATCAGAAGGATTACCACGCGATCACAAAGGTGGTTGGCAGCGTTGGTATCGTTGCAAAAATAGAGGGCGAAGGTACCACCGGTGGACAAGAGCCCGTGCGTCCGCCGATTACCCTGGCAACTCTTCCAGCGCATCTGGTGCTGAGGGCGCTCTCATCTCGCGGCTCGTTCCCATTGAACATGGAACAGCTGGCCCATCAAGAGGTTGGCAGAATCTTTAACAAGGGTTAGCGGTTGTTGTGGCGCCAGTTATTTGGTGAGACCATAAAAACAGGCGCCACCCGAGACGCACATAACAAACACTCAGGCTGCCGCCAGATACCACAGGCACCCCACCAGGGTTAGCGCGAACAAGACCAGCACTCGATTGCTTTGTTTCTTTTGGGTGGCCAGCTCGCGCAACAGATCTGCAACCCGCGATTCTGATTTTTGGTTAAGTGCCTGGTGTAAAAGTCGCGGCAACTGCGGCAACAGGATGGCATAATTTGGCGCCTCGGCCTTGAGGGCCTTAAGAAAGCCACGCCAACCAACCTGCTCACTCATCCAGCGCTCCAACCAGGGCTTGGCGGTCTTCCAGAGATCTAGGCCGGGGTCGAGCTGGAGCCCCAGCCCCTCCACGTTAAGCAATGTCTTTTGTAGCAGCACAAGTTGCGGCTGAACCTCAATGCCAAACTGGCGTGAGGTTTGAAAAAGGCGCAGAAGCACACGTCCGAAAGAAACCTCGCACAGGGGCCGATCAAAGATCGGCTCGCACACAGCTCGTATGGCCGCCTCTAGCTCATCCACCCTTGTGTCGG
>DKNB01000034.1:0-809 GCA_002470125.1 Gallionellales bacterium UBA7399
GTTAAGGCCTGGTCTGGCCCTAAAAATGCGCTTCCCGCGCAACAGATTGAGCTGGCCACTGGGCGAACGCCTACCGAGTGTGCTTTGCGAGTTTTTTTTGGCGAGGTTGAGCTGACATTCATTCTTCCGCTCGACACTGTGCTACAGGCTACTGCAAAGTTTACGCAAAGCCTAGACCAAAACCCAAGCAGCTCAGTACATTAGCTTTTTGATGGCTTTTTTCTGAGTAGAGCGGATTGCGCGTGTGCGTGCAGACCCTCACCGAGGGCTAGTACGATTGCGATGTCACCCAATGTGTCAGCACCCTCCGCTGATACTTGAATTAAGCTGCTACGCTTTTGGAAGTCATACACCCCTAGGGGGGAAGAGAAGCGTGCTGTGCCAGAAGTTGGCAGGACATGATTGGGGCCGGCACAATAGTCACCGAGTGACTCGGATGTGTGGCGCCCCAAAAATATCGCACCGGCATGTTTTATTTTTGGCAGCCATTGCTGCGGATTTTGTACTGAAAGCTCAAGATGTTCGGGCGCGATGTGGTTGCTGATAACGCAGGCTTCATCTAAATCGATTACTTCAATTAATGCACCACGATTCTCTAGCGCTGCACGTATGATGTCGGAGCGAGGCATATCTGCAAGTAGACGTTTCGCGCTTTGTGCAACTTCTGCAGCGAAGCCGGCGTCCGGTGTCAGTAGGATGGCCTGTGCTAGCTCGTCGTGTTCCGCCTGAGAGAATAGATCCATTGCAATCCAATCCGGATTGGTTTGGCCATCACAAATTACCAGAATTTCTGACGGACCTGCCACCAT
>DKNB01000034.1:847-983 GCA_002470125.1 Gallionellales bacterium UBA7399
ATGCCGAATACGCGACGCTTGGCTGCAGCTACGTAGGCGTTGCCAGGGCCGACAATCTTGTCTACGCGTGGCACGGTTGCTGTGCCGTAAGCCAGTGCGGCGATAGCTTGCGCCCCGCCAATGGTGAACACTCGAT
>DKNB01000034.1:1022-10219 GCA_002470125.1 Gallionellales bacterium UBA7399
ACCACCATGATGAGCTCACCCACCCCGGCTACCTTCGCCGGCAGTGCGTTCATTAGTACCGAAGACGGGTAGGCTGCTTTCCCTCCGGGTACATATAGACCAACTCGATCGAGAGGTGTGATTTGTTGGCCAAGCATGGTTCCATCTGGTTCGGTATAGCTCCACGAGGCTTGCAACTGTCTTTGGTGGTAAGTTGTAATACGCTGCGCCGCTTGCTCTAAGGCGGTACGCTGTATTGTGGGCAAGCCCTCGAAGGCAATCCGTAATGCGGCAGCAGGTAGCTCTAGGGCGGCACTGTCGTGCACATCCATACGATCAAAGCGTCGGGTGTAATCGAGTACGGCCTGGTCACCCTTCGTGCGCACATTTTCGAGGATGGCGGCAACTGTTATGTCTAGCTGAGGATCTTGGGTTGATTCGAAGGCTCGCAGTTTATCCAGCTGCGCATTAAAATCTGGCTGTCTTGTAGAAAGCCGCTTTATTTTCATTGTATTACTGCCAAAGAGAATGCGTCTAGCATGGGTTGAATAGTTTCGCGTTTAAGCTTAAGTGAGGCCTGGTTGACCACTAGGCGTGCAGAGATTGCGGAGATTTCCTCAACTGCCTTGAGATGATTGGCCTTGAGGGTGTTCCCGCTACTGACCAAGTCTACGATTGCATCTGACAGGCCAACCAGTGGCGCCAACTCCATTGATCCGTAAAGCTTGATTAGATCTACATGCACGCCCTTGGCCGCAAAGTGTTCACGTGCAGTCTGCACGTACTTGGTC
Organism: Gallionellales bacterium UBA7399; assembly: GCA_002470125.1. GTDB lineage: Bacteria > Pseudomonadota > Gammaproteobacteria > Burkholderiales > Gallionellaceae > Nitrotoga. The sequence continues at coordinate 1,793 of DKNB01000034.1, forward strand.
GCTACGCGTAAGCGCGCACCTTGGTGTACCGCTGAATCATAATCAAAGTCGTCTCGCACCGCCACCATCATTCGACAACGTGCAATGTTTAGATCTAGGGGCTGATACAGCCCCGTGCCACCGTGCTCGTCAAGCACGTCCTTGCCAGCAATTCCAAAATCAGCGGCCCCGTACTGCACGTAAGTTGGCACATCGGAGGCACGTACGATGATAAGACGGACGTCGGCGCGATTGGTAGACAAGATCAACCTGCGCGAAGGTTCTGGTGCTTCCAGTGGGATCACGCCGGCAGCTCTTAGCAAAGGCAGGGTCTCCTCAAAGATGCGTCCCTTAGATAAGGCAATGGTAATCATGTGCGGCACCTTTCGTTTATTTGATACGGGATATGTTCGCCCCGAGTTGCGATAGCTTAACCTCTAGATGCTCGTAGCCGCGATCCAGATGATAGATGCGGTCGATGACAGTATCACCCTGTGCCATTAATCCGGCAATCACTAGGCAGGCAGACGCACGTAAATCCGTTGCCATGACCGTCGCACCCTCTAGATGATCAACCCCGTGAATTACGGCAGTATTGCCCTCTACGTCAATTCGTGCGCCAAGACGACGTAATTCTTGCACATGCATGAAGCGATTTTCAAAAATAGTTTCCACGACCATCGCGCTGCCGTCCGCGATAGTGTTTAGCGTCATAAACTGCGCCTGCATGTCGGTTGGAAATGCAGGATAGGGTGCGGTTCGTATGCCCACAGATTTGGGCCGCCCATGCATGCTCAGACGAATGCTATCAGCATCACTCTGGATGCGTGCGCCAGCCTCGGTAAGCTTCCCCAGTACAGAGTCTAGAAGGCTTGCCTGCGTGTTGAGCAGCACAACCTGGCCACCCGTTGCTGCGGCCGCGACCAGGAAGGTGCCGCTCTCTATGCGGTCCGGTACGATGTGATGGGTTGCACCATGCAACCGCTGTACGCCGGTGATGGTGATGGTGTGGCCCCCGGCCCCCTTTATATTTGCGCCCATCTTGATCAGGCAGTCTGCCAGATCAACCACCTCTGGCTCACGCGCAGCGTTTTCTAGCACCGTCACCCCGTCCGCCAGCGTGGCTGCCATCATTAGGTTTTCGGTGCTGGTTACGCTGACGTTATCAAATAGGATGTGCGCACCTTTTAAACGCTTTGCTTGTGCATGGATGTAGCCATGCTCAATGAAGATTTCGGCGCCCATCGCCTGCAAACCCTTGATGTGAATGTCTACGGGGCGTGAGCCAATGGCACACCCTCCGGGTAGCGATACGCGTGCTTCACCGAGACGCGCCACCAGTGGACCAAGCACGAGTATTGCGGCGCGCATGGTTTTTACCATGTCATAGGGCGCCTCTGATTTGTCGAGGTGCGCACCACTCAGGGATACCTCCTCGCCTCGCACGGATGTTTTTACGCCCATGTGCTCTAACAGTTTGCGCATGGTCGTGACGTCCTGCAGGTCTGGCATATTGCCTAACTGCAGGACGTCATTTGTTAGTAGGCTGGCGCACATGATGGGCAGTGCCGCATTTTTGGCACCCGAGATGCGCACCTCGCCGCGCAATGGGGTCCCGCCTCGTACGGTTAATTTTTGCATATGGGCGACCTAAAAAAAATTAATTCCATGTTTGCCCTCACATTGGCTGTGCTTTAATAAATTTATTCTGATCGATCCAAGGCTCCAGTCGTTGGCCACATGCGCCTGGCAAGCGATTAAGCGCCCTATTGTCTGTGGTCAGTGTCGTAATTTATACCCAGACTTTAGTAGCCTCAGGGAGAGCAGCGTTATGCCCAGCATGCATCCGCTTACAATCATCAAGCTTGTCCATGGCGAGATATCGGATACGCCAAAAAATCCATAACGAAAGCCATCTATCATATAAAAAAATGGGTTAAAGCGCGATAGCATCTGCCAAAATGGTGGCAACGAATGGATGGAATAAAATATCCCAGACAAAAAGGTGAGCGGCATAATAATAAAATTTTGGAATCCGGCGAGCTGATCGAATTTTTCTGCCCACAGTCCGGCCACAACGCCCAGCGAACTGAGCATTGCACTGCCAAGAACGGCGAACAATATAATCCACATGGGAAATTGTAGTGGCGGCTGCACAAACCATAGTGCAGCCATATATACACCCACACCAACCACTAGGCCGCGCAGCATGGAGGCGAGCACATATGCTGCAAAAAATTCCCAATAGGCAATCGGTGCCAGCAACACAAACACAATGTTGCCGGTGATTTTGGATTGGATCAGGCTGGAAGAGCTGTTGGCAAATGCGTTCTGTAGTACAGACATCATTGCCAATCCTGGTACAAGAAAGGCTGTGTAATGTACCCCGGGGTACACCTCGATATGTTGTGATAGCACGTGTGAAAAAATCAACAGGTAGAGCAGAGCAGTCAACACTGGCGCCAGTAGGGTTTGGAATCCCACTTTCCACACGCGGAACATTTCCTTGTGGAGCAGACTATAAAAGCTTGGCATGCTTGACTCCCGATGATGTGCGCCCTACCAAGGATAGAAACACCTCCTCTAGGTCGGGCTGCTGTAGACTCATCTCTTGTATGGCAACGCCAGCTACGCGTAACTCGGCCAGCACTAGCTCTAATGCATGGTACGAGGACAGCGTTAACAGGTGGCTCCCCTCTGTTTGTTTGACGACCTGCTTTAGTAGTGTGTCAGGCAGAGAACCAGCAAGCTTGAGCCAGACACGATAACCAGTTAGGTTGGCGAGTAGATTTTGTGTGCTGTCTAGCGCCACAATCTGTCCACACTTTAGCATGGCAATGCGAGTGCACAGAGCCTCCGCCTCTTCCAAGTAATGTGTGGTTAGCAGGACGGTGTGCCCATCGCGATTTAGTTGCTGAATAAAACGCCACAGGGACTGTCGTAGCTCGACATCCACGCCAGCGGTTGGCTCGTCCAGTACGATGACGGGTGGTTTGTGCACCAGCGCCTGTGCTACCAAAACACGACGCTTCATGCCGCCCGATAGGCGGCGCATGTTGGTGTTGGCTTTGGCGGTGAGGTCTAGGTGATGCATGACCTCGTCAATCCAGGCATCGTTGTGACGTAGACCAAAAAATCCGGACTGCAGACGCAGGGTTTCGCGTACTGTAAAGAATGGATCGAATACTAATTCCTGGGGCACCATCCCTAACAAGCGACGACTGGCACGATACTCCTTGACCACGTCGTGCCCCAGTACAGACAGTCTCCCACCGTCGGGCAATGCAAGTCCAGCCAATAGGTTGATCAGGGTGGTCTTGCCTGCACCGTTGGGACCCAGTAAGCCAAAGAATTCACCCTGCTCGATGCGTAGACTCACGCCGTCTAGCGCCTTGATTGCCCCGTAGTGTTTGCGCGCTTGGTGTACTTCAATTGCGGGGTGTATCAAGTTAGATGATTAATGGGTTGTGTGTGGTCGTTGCCACACAGTGGCAACATATCTACAACGCCATACAGGCGAGCCAGGCTCAGTAGATTTTTGGGGGTATTGGCAAAACATAACTTTATGTGATCACGCTGTGCCTCACGCAACCAAACGAGTAACAGACTGACCGCAGCGGAGTCTACCACCTCGATATTTCCCAAGTCGATTACCAGCGGCGTGTCATTAACTGGGAGCAGCTTAGCTTTAAATAGGGCTGCAGCCGTCTCAATGGTTAGGCGGCTCGGTATATTTACAGGAGTGCCGTTGAGACTAATCACTTGGCCACACTCTTGGCCATGGCTGCGCTAGTTGCAGCCTGATTTTTTTCGACGAGCGCCTTGATGAGACCATCGATGCCGTCCTTTTGGATTTGTTCGGCAAAGGTGCTGCGATAATTGGTTACCATGCTTACGCCCTCAATGGACAGATCATATACCTTCCAGCCATCGGCAGTCTTTTCCATGTCATAGTTGACAGATATTGGGGGCTTCCCTTTGTGTTCAATGAGTGTTTTGATGGTTATGTCGGTGGCGTCGACAGCCATCTTGGCCGGCTTCACATTTACCGCTTGATCGCGATAGGCGGTGAAGGCGGCGGTGTAGGTGCGCACCAATAAATTGCGAAACTCTATTTCTAAAGTTTTTTTCTGTTCGGGTGTTGCGGTGCGCCAACCCCTGCCAATCGCGAGCCTGGTCATGTGAGTGAAATTAAAATGTGGCAGGACTTTGGAGTCGACCAATTCGATAACCTTCTTCTGGTTGCCGCTCTGGATGTCTTTGTCTTGCTTTACGATGGCCAACACTTCTTCCACCGTGTTTCTTATGAGTGTCTCTGGTTCGGAAGTGCTGGCCTGCACGCTTGACGAAATTAACATCAGTAATGCTGCTGTCCACGCTATGGTTTTATGTGTGCGCATGTTTGTAGTTTATTTGGCTGGTTGTTTTGGTTCGTCAGCCTTGCTGTATAAGAACTTGCCGATCAGGTCTTCCATTACTAGCGCCGACTGCGTTTTCTTGATTTCATCGCCAGCCTTGAGAAGCTCTGTGTCGCCACCCGGAATCATGCCAATGTACTGCTCACCCAGCAATCCTGAGGTCAAGATGTTGGCGAACGTATCCTTTGGGAAATGGTATCGCTTGTCTATGTTCATGGTTACCTTGGCCTCATAGCGTTCCGGGTCTAGACTAATCATGGCAACTCGTCCAATTAATACGCCAGAGCTTTTGATAGACGCTTGAGATTTAAGTCCGCCGATATTCGAAAAATAAGCCTGCAGTTGATAGGTTTCTGACATGTTGTAGCTGCTCAGGTTGCCCACCTTCAGTGCCAACACGGACAGCGCTGCCAACCCAGCCACGACGAATATGCCAACCCATAAATCTAGTGCGGTACGATCCATATTAATCTCCCTGAAACATAAATGCGGTCAACATAAAATCTAAAATTAGAATCGCCAGTGATGACTGGACCACGGTGCGGGTAGTTGCACCCGACACCCCCTCCGCGGTTGGGGGTGCGTCGTAGCCTTCAAATAGTGCGATGGCGGTCACGGCCACCCCAAATACGACGCTTTTGATCACGCCATTTAGTATGTCGTGTTGAAAGTCCACGGCCGCTTGCATTTGTGACCAGAATGAACCTTGGTCTACGCCGATCAGCACTACGCCAACCACGTACCCACCAAACACCCCCATGGCGGAAAATAACGCTGATAAAAGTGGCATGGAAATTACCCCGGCCCAAAAGCGAGGCCCAACCACCCGCGCTATGGGATTGATCGCCATCATCTCCATCGCTGAAATTTGTTCGGTGGCCTTCATGAGTCCAATTTCTGCTGTCATGGCGGAGCCGGCACGACTTGCGAATAGCAGGGCGGCCAGTACGGGACCAAGTTCGCGTACTAAGCTCAATGCCACAAGTGACCCCAGCGCGGATTCAGAACCGTACCGCTTGAGTGTTTCGTAACCTTGCAGCCCTAGCACCATACCAACAAACATGCCGGCCACTAAGATAATAATGAGCGACATTACCCCACTGGAAAAAAGTTCCTTAACGGTCAGGCGGAAGCGTTGGAAGCTGGTTCCAGAATAAAGTAGGATCAGAAAGAAGAAGCGGGCGGCATACCCAGTCCGCCACACGGCATCAACAACATGGTGTCCTATGGATCTTAGTTTTTTAGTGAGGCCAATCATCTAGGTTCGCAGGCCTAAGTCTTGTTGGTAATTCCCGCCGGGGTAATGGAAGGGAACCGGTCCATCCATTTCGCCGTGCACAAATTGATGCACGAATGGTTTGCTGGAAGATCTAATTTCATCGGGCGCACCCTCTGCAACAATTACCCCATCAGCAATAAAATAAATGTAGTCGACAATCTTGAGTGATTCCTGTACGTCGTGTGTAACCACTATCGAGGTTGCGCCCAGCGCATCGTTTAGGCGACGAATAAGGTTTCCTACTACCGTAAGGGAGATGGGATCTAGCCCAGCAAAGGGCTCGTCATACATGATTAGCATCGGGTCTAATGCTACGGCACGCGCCAGCGCTACGCGTCGCGCCATGCCACCCGATAGCTCGGCGGGCATTAAATGGTGTGTGCCATGCAGGCCTACCGCGTGTAACTTCATGAGCACTAGGTCGCGAATAATTTCCTCGGGGAGGTCGGTGTGCTCACGCATTTGGAACGCCACATTATCGTACACTGACATGTCGGTGAATAGTGCGCCAAATTGAAACAGCATGCCCATTTTGCGACGCATGAGATACAGTTTGTTGTGGTCGAGCTCGTGTATCACTTGGCCGTCAACCTTGACTTGGCCGCTGCTCGGTCTTAGGGCCCCCCCGATGAGTCGTAGTAGGGTGGTCTTTCCGCAACCGCTGCCACCCATAACCGCGATCACCTTTCCTTTGGGGAGGCTAAGGTTGACACCCTTTAATATGGGGCGGTTGCCGTAGGCAAAGTTGACGTTCTGAATTTCGACCAGCGCTTGGGGTGGCACGCATTAATACCTTGATTGTTCAATAGATGGCCATTCTAACCATGCAGCCAACTAATCGCAACAGCCCGTCCTTGTTGTGCCGTGAGTGCTGACTGGTTGCGATGATCGTGTGGTGTATGAGTAAACGTTCGAGTTGATGGGGTGGCAGAACAAGCTATAATCAAGCTTTAATCTGCCTGACAACGATAAGCCAATGCCAAACGACGACAAACTCATAACCAAAGACGACAAGCCAACCCCAGTTGCTGGCAAACAGGCGCCCCGCAAAGAAATGCCATTGATCCCCATGGAGGACTGGGATATTGATGACAACCCACCTTTGGTTCCTGCGTACCCAGACGTTCCCAAGGCGCTTAACGAGAACCCTAATCGTATTGCGGACCCCAGAAACTATCCAAAGAAGACACCGGTGTTGCGCGAAACCAGCCCCTCTGGTTGGACGGATATGTCGCATATTTTGCCACCGAAGGTGCACCCCCTGTACAGACAGGGGTGGCTGGGCGCTCTCGAATTGGGCAATCGAATTGTGATGGCACCGATGACCCGCAGTCGCGCTGCGCTCGGCAACGTGCCGCACTCGATGAACGCAACCTATTACTCCCAGCGCTGTAGTGCGGGCCTGATAATTTCTGAGCCGACTCAGGTTTCAGATCAGGGAATTGGCTATCCAGCCACGCCAGGTATATCAACTCGTGAGCAGATAGATGGGTGGAAGATGGTGACCGCGCATGTTCGTAGAACAGGCGGTAAGATCTTTATGAATCTGTCGCACGTTGGGCGCATCTCTCACCCATTGTTGCAGCCCCTGCAGGGGCTTCCGGTCGCCCCTTCCGCCATCAAACCGGCGGGTGAGGTTTTTACGTCAAAAGGAATGGTGCCGTTCGTGGTACCACGAGCGCTTGAGGTTGCTGAAATGGCGGGAATTGTTCAGCAATATAAGCAGGCCACCCTTAATGCCGAGGAGGCGTGGCTGGACGGGATAGAAATAGATGCCGCGAACGGGTATCTGCTTGACCAGTTTTTGCGGGACAGCACAAATCAGCGAACCGATGAGTATGGTGGTTCGATTGAAAATCGCAGTCGCTTGTTGTTTGAAGTAATCCAGGCGGTATGTAGCGTGTACCCATCACAAAAGGTTGGGGTCCGCCTGTCCCCAGTCAATCCGCTAAATGATATTTCAGACTCTGCTCCGCAAGAGACGTTTGAATATATCGTTGATCACTTGAATCGTTTTGACTTGGCCTATATTCATATCGTTGAAGAGCACCCATCGACGTTTGACTTTAGCCGCTTGCGCGCCTTGTTTAGGGGTAAATACATAGCGAATGGTGGCTATGACGCGGCGCGAGCGGAATCGGCGATTGTTGATGGGACGGCCGACTTTGTGTCGTTCGGCGCCCTTTTTATCGCCAATCCAGACTTGCCATTGCGATTACGAGAACGCAGGGACTACAACACGCCAGATGTGGCAACGTTTTACGGCGGTGAGGCGGCGGGGTATATTGATTACCAGTCCCTGCCCTACTAGGTAAGCAATCAGGGGCGACCCTTGATGTGGGGGCCTACAAGCCGGCGTCAGCACGTAAGGCCGCCGCCTTGTCTGTCGCCTCCCAAGTGAAGTCTGGCTCCTCGCGGCCAAAATGGCCGTAAGAGGCGGTCTTCTGATAGATCGGCCGGAGGAGATCGAGCATATTGACGATACCGCGGGGGCGAAGATCAAAATGCTGAAGGACCAGATCGGTGATCTTTTCGTCAGAAATCTTGCCGGTCCCATAGGTTTCGACCATGACGCTGGTGGGCTTCGCGACGCCGATAGCGTAGGACACCTGCAGCATACATCTTGAAGCGAGGCCCGCAGCGACAATGTTCTTCGCAACATAGCGGCTGGCATAGGCTGCTGAGCGGTCGACCTTGGAAGGATCCTTACCGGAGAACGCGCCACCTCCATGGGGTGCCGCACCGCCATAG
>DKNB01000079.1:0-218 GCA_002470125.1 Gallionellales bacterium UBA7399
ATTTCTATTACCGATGGTCAGATTTTCTTGGAGACCGATCTGTTTAACGCGGGTATCCGCCCCGCGATCAACGCGGGTATTTCTGTGTCTCGTGTGGGCGGCGCGGCACAGACCAAGGTCATTAAGAAGCTGGGCGGCGGCGTGCGCTTGGCGTTGGCTCAGTACCGTGAGCTGGCAGCCTTCGCGCAGTTCGCCTCTGATTTAGACGAGGCCACCCG
>DKNB01000079.1:259-14289 GCA_002470125.1 Gallionellales bacterium UBA7399
ACCCTCTTCGCGATTAACAAGGGCTCCTTCGATGACGTGCCGATAAACTCGGTCCTGGCATTTGAGGCGGGCCTGCATGCGTTCGTGAAGTCGCAGCACAAGTCTTTGGAGGAGGCGATTGAGTCGAGCAAGGACCTGTCCGCCGACAACGAAAAGATATTGGTCGCTGCAATTGAAAAATTTAAGTCCACCGCGGCTTACTAGGCTGGAATTGAGATAATGGCTGGCAGCAAAGAGATACGCACCAAAATCAAGAGCGTTGAAAATACGCGCAAGATTACTCGTGCAATGGAAATGGTGGCGGCGTCCAAGATGCGCAAGGCACAAGAGCGCATGCGCGCCGCGCGCCCCTACGCTGAAAAGATACGCCAGGTCGCGGCACACCTGTCGCGCGCCAACCCAGAGTACAGGCACCCATTCTTGGTTAAGCGCACGACCGCCAAAAACATTGGCGTGATTGTTGTCACATCCGACAAGGGGCTGTGTGGCGGGCTAAATACCAACGTTTTGCGCTTGGTGGTAACCAAGATGAAGGAGTGGGAAGCCGAGGGCCGAGGTATCAGCGTGTGTCCGATTGGCAACAAGGGGTTCAGCTTTATGTCCCGCATCGGCGCAAACGTTAGGTCACACATGATCGGACTGGGCGACGTTCCCCACATTGAAAAACTAATCGGTGCGGTCAAGGTGATGCTGGATGCCTACGTTGCCGGCGAGGTTGATGCTATTTATCTTAGCTATAACGGCTTTGTTAACACCATGAGGCAGGAACCGAGAGTCGAGCAGCTGCTGCCGCTCAAGGACTCAGGAGCCGCCCCCGAGGCTGGCAGTACGTGGGACTACATTTACGAGCCCGACGCCAAGGTTGTGGTGGACGAGCTGTTGGTGCGCTACGTTGAGTCGTTGGTCTATAACGCGGTAACCGAAAACCAGGCATCCGAGCAGAGTGCGCGCATGGTGGCCATGAAGGCCGCCTCAGACAATGCGAAGGAAGTGATAGGCGAGCTTAAGCTTATCTACAACAAGGCACGACAGGCAGCGATTACAAAAGAGATCTCAGAGATTGTTGGTGGGGCGGCAGCCGTAAGCTAGCGCACCGTGTCAGGCAATTGGCGCGTGGCGTGTTGTAAAAGATTGGAATGGGATGAGGTGTCCCGCTGTCGATGATGGTGGGTACGGTATGAATATTAAAGTGGGGAACCATAAGATGAGTCAAGGGAAAATTGTTCAGTGTATTGGTGCGGTGGTGGACGTTGAATTTCCGCGTGACCAGATACCAAAAGTCTACGATGCGCTGGTGGTCCAGAATGACGATAGCTCCGTCGCCGAAAAAGGTCTGACCTTGGAGGTGCAGCAGCAGATCGGCGATGGCGTGGTGCGCACCATTGCGATGGGGTCCTCTGATGGACTGCGTCGAGGAATGAGCGTGTCCAACACGGGTAACCAGATCACTGTCCCGGTGGGTCATGGAACCCTGGGCCGAATCATGGACGTGCTGGGTCGCCCGATTGATGAGGTAGGCGACATTAAGTGCACAGAGCGTCGCTCCATTCACCAAAAGGCCCCCAAGTTTGAGGAGCTCTCGCCGTCAGTTGACCTGCTGGAGACCGGCATCAAGGTGATCGACCTTGTGTGCCCATTCGCCAAGGGCGGGAAGGTCGGCCTGTTTGGCGGTGCGGGTGTTGGTAAGACCGTAAACATGCTAGAGCTCATCAACAATATTGCCAAGCAACATTCCGGATTATCGGTCTTTGCTGGTGTGGGTGAGCGTACCCGCGAGGGGAATGACTTCTACCACGAGATGTCTGAGGCGGGCGTTATTCAGCTGGATAACCTGCCGGAGTCCAAGGTGGCGATGGTGTTTGGACAGATGAACGAGCCGCCAGGCAATCGTCTGCGTGTGGCGCTGTCCGGCCTGACCATGGCGGAGTACTTCCGCGACGAGGGACGCGACGTCCTCTTCTTTGTGGACAACATCTACCGCTTCACGCTGGCCGGTACCGAGGTCTCCGCCCTGTTGGGACGGATGCCGTCAGCGGTAGGCTACCAGCCAACTTTGGCCGAGGAGATGGGTCGCCTGCAGGAGCGAATCACTTCAACAAAGTCTGGCTCAATCACCTCGATCCAGGCGGTGTACGTGCCGGCAGATGACTTGACCGACCCTTCCCCCGCAACCACGTTCTTGCATTTGGATTCCACCGTGGTGCTGTCACGCGATATCGCATCGCTGGGTATTTACCCAGCGGTAGACCCGCTAGACTCGACCTCGCGACAGCTCGATCCTTTGGTGGTTGGTGAGGAGCACTACAATGTTGCTCGTAGCGTGCAGCAAACGCTACAGCGCTACAAGGAATTGCGCGACATTATTGCGATCCTTGGCATGGACGAACTGGCGCCGGAAGACAAGCTGGCTGTGGCCCGGGCACGTAAGATTCAGCGCTTCCTGTCGCAGCCCTTCCACGTGGCCGAGGTCTTTACTGGCAGCCCTGGAAAGTATGTGACGCTCAAGGAAACCATCAAGGGCTTCAAGGGCATTGTTAATGGTGACTATGACAGCCTGCCAGAACAGGCGTTCTACATGGTCGGCACCATTGACGAGGCGATTGAAAAAGCCAAGACCCTACAGTAAGACTAAGTGCGGCAGCAATAAGGAAGGCTATGGCAATGACTGTTCATGTTGATGTGGTGAGCGCAGAGGAGTCCATCTTCTCTGGCTTGGTGGAGATGGTCGTCGTCCCCGGAGAGGTGGGCGAGCTGGGCATCTACCCACGCCACGCCCCCCTGCTGACACGTATTAAGCCGGGCTCAGTGCGCCTCAAGCTACCAAACCAAGACGAGCCAACGCTGATCTATGTTTCTGGTGGAATGCTGGAGGTCCAGCCCAGTCTTGTGACTATCTTGGCCGACACCGCCATCCGTGGCGCAGACCTAGACGAGGCACGCTCACTTGAGGCAAAGCGTGCAGCGGAGGAGGCGATGAAAAACCGCGCCTCCGATATTGACTACGCCAAGGCGCAGGCCGAGCTATCCGAAGCGGTTGCGCAGCTGCAGGCAATCCAAAAAATGCGTAAGCAGCGGCCACACTAAAGTCTGACCCAGTCCTTGAGTTAATAAAATACAAGAAGTGCGGCAACAGCAATACAAGCAAAAAAGGCGGCCTGGGCTGCCTTTTTTGTTATACTTATTTTGTCACCCACACTACAAAAACAAAGTGTTATGGCCCCGCTAAACATTGTTATTCTCGCCGCAGGCAAGGGTACGCGTATGCGCTCCGACCAACCCAAGGTGTTGCACAGGGTTGGCGGAAGGCCAATATTGGCGCACGTGATAGATTGTGCAAAAACCCTCGGCGCGCAAAAAATTATAGTGGTGTACGGATACGGGGGTGAGGCGATACGCAAGGCGTTTGCCCACGAAGACATTGTCTGGGTGAACCAGGTCGAGCAGCACGGCACCGGGCACGCAGCGCAGCAATCGATCCCACACCTAGATGCCGATGCCAGCACGTTAATTTTGTTGGGAGACGTGCCGCTGGTTGACGCAAAGACCTGCGCAAAACTGATCAAGCAGGCCAGCAAGAAGCTAGCAATTTTATCTTGCAACAAAAGCGACCCGACCGGATACGGTCGTATTGTGCGCTCAGCCTCTGGCGACGTGCTGGCGATTGTTGAGCACGAGGATGCCACGGCAGCGCAGCTCAACATTGTTGAGGTGAACACCGGCATGATGGCGATGCCAGGCGGGTACCTTGCCGCATGGCTATCACAACTTGGCAATCACAACGCTCAGAAAGAGTACTACTTAACGGACATTGTGGCGCTTGCGGTCAAGCAGGGTGTCGCAGTTGTGGCCGAGATCGCTAGCGACGAGTGGTCGGCAACGGGGATCAACTCAAAGGCCGACTTAGCGCAGATCGAGCGCGTATATCAGGCACGCATTGCACAGAAACTATTGCAGCAGGGCGTCACCCTCAGGGACCCCGCGCGTCTTGATGTGCGCGGCACGCTCAGCTGCGGCAACGACGTCGAGATTGATGTCAACTGCGTGTTCGAGGGCAGCGTGAGGCTGGGCGACAGGGTGAGGGTTGCCGCAAACTGCGTGGTCAAGGATGCGGTCATTCACGCCGACGCACACATTGCGCCATTTACTCATATTGATAACGCGCAGATTGGCGAAAATAGCCGGGTCGGGCCATACGCTCGCCTGCGCCCAGGCACCACGCTCGCCGCTGACACACACATCGGCAACTTCGTAGAGCTCAAGAATGCGCAGGTCGATGCCGGCAGCAAGATTAATCACCTGAGCTATGTTGGTGATGCCACGATCGGCAAGAGCGTTAATGTGGGTGCCGGCACCATTACGTGCAACTACGACGGTGCCAATAAATTTAGGACCGTGATCGAGGATGGTGCCTTTATCGGTTCAAACACACAGCTGGTTGCTCCCGTCACCATCGGACGCGGTGCAACGATAGCCGCGGGCTCTACCATCACCAAGGACGCCCCAGCCGAACAGCTAACCATCTGCCGCGCCACCGAACAAAAGTCCATCAGCAACTGGAAGCGCCCCAGCAAGATAGTAAAATAATTAGAAAGACACAACCTTATGTGCGGCATCGTGGGCGCAGTTGCAAATAGAAACGTAGTCCCCGCCCTCATAGATGGGCTCAGCCGTTTGGAGTATCGTGGCTATGATTCGGCCGGCATCGCCGTGTTAAACAGCGCGGGTATTGAGCGTGTGCGCGCCGTTGGCCGTGTTGCGGCAATGACAGACAGGGCCAACGAGACCCGGCTCAGCGGCCAGGTTGGCATCGGCCACACGCGCTGGGCAACCCACGGTGGCGTCACCGAAAGCAACGCGCACCCCCACGTATCCAGGGACGAGATCGCCGTTGTGCACAACGGCATCATCGAAAACCATGACGAACAACGCGCACGCCTGCAGGCTCTGGGGTACGAGTTCGCATCTCAGACCGATACGGAGGTGATCGCTCACCTCATACACCACCATAGTCATGGACTGCCGCTGCTGGCCGCCACCAAAAAGGCGGTGGGCGAGCTGAGGGGCGCATTTGCGATTGGCGTGATTTCAGTCAAGGAGCCAGACAGCATGGTCGCTGCGCGTCTGGGGTGCCCGTTATTGATTGGCTTGGGTGAGAACGAGAACCTCATTGCTTCCGACGTCTCGGCGGTGCTGCCCATGACGAGAAGGGTGATCTATCTTGAGGACGGAGATGTTGCTGAAATTCGTCGAGACAGTGTGACTATTTATGGTCAAGACGGCCAGGTGGCAACACGCAAGGTCCACATGAGTGAGGTCTCGTTGGCGAGTATGGAGCTGGGCCCTTATGCGCACTTTATGCAGAAGGAGATCCACGAGCAGCCGAGGGCGCTGACCGACACCATGGAGGCCCTGATCGACGACAACGGCTTTTCCCCCGCCCTATTTGGCGATGCTGCCAGCGAAGTATTCGGTCAGGTGGACAGCATATTAATACTAGCCGCAGGCACCAGCTACTACGCGGCGCTCACCGCCAAGTACTGGCTAGAGAGCATCGCAAGGCTGCCGACCAACGTCGAAATTGCTAGTGAGTATCGCTACCGTCAGTCCGTGCCGAACCCACGTCAGCTAATTGTGACCATCTCGCAGTCGGGTGAAACTCTGGACACGATGGAGGCGTTAAAGCACGCAAAGTCACTCGGTCAAAATCTAACGCTGGCTATTTGTAACGTGCAAGAGAGCGCCATACCCCGTGCCTCGCGGTTGGTGTTCTACACCCGCGCTGGCGCAGAGATTGGCGTAGCATCAACCAAGGCATTCACTACGCAGCTGGTTGCCCTGTTTACCCTGGCCGCAACCTTGGCCAAGCAGCGTGATCTATTGGCAGAGAAGGAAGAGCGGGCGTATCTGGGTGCTTTGCGTCAGCTGGCGGTCAGCGTGCAGCACGCGCTCAACCTGGAGCCACAAATTCGTGAGTGGGCAAAGTGCCTCGCCAACAAACAACACGCCCTGTTTTTGGGACGGGGCATACACTATCCGATAGCCCTAGAGGGTGCACTTAAGCTGAAAGAGGTTTCCTACATTCATGCTGAGGCCTACCCCGCCGGCGAGCTTAAGCATGGCCCGCTGGCCCTGGTTGATAGCAGCATGCCGGTGGTAGTTATCGCGCCGCATGATGCCCTGCTGGAAAAGGTGAAGTCCAACATGCAAGAGGTGAGGGCTCGCGGTGGTGAGCTATTTGTATTTGCGGATAGCGACAGTCACTTCGTGGAATCCGAGGGCGTGCACGTTATTCGTACCCCGCGCTACGCGGGCGTGCTCTCCCCTATCCTGCATACCATCACCGTGCAGCTGCTGGCCTATCATGTGGCCCTGCTCAAAGGGACGGATGTCGACAAACCGAGAAATTTAGCGAAGGCTGTGACGGTGGAGTGACGGCGGCCACGAGAGGCAAGGCCTCGCCGTCATCTCGCGCCTACTTGTTGTCGCAGGCCGTTCTAAAGAGCACCTCGCCTATGGTGCCAGGCATGATCGGTGCGGGCTTGCTGCCCACGTCGCTGTCGCTGTAGATCACCTCACCCGTCCCCATATTTCCCGTGTAGTAGGTGCTTGCTAGCAGCCTGTTCGTCTCTTCTTTGCAGTCGTACTCTTGCTGGTGTGCCAATGATAGGTACCGCATGTCATTGAGTGTTTGGGCGGTCTTGAAGTCGGTTATGCCCCACATCTTGGTCTTGCTGCCTGACGCGCGAATGGTCGAGGGATCAACGTAGTTGGTCCTATCGCCACCACCGTTAACCTCCGCCCACTTCGCCAGCGCGCTCGTGCTTGTTAGTAAAAACAACAACAGAAGACCTAATTTGCGCATGCTATCCACCTTGTCGTAATGTAGAACAGTTGTATGAATTGTGAATGTGGCATCTCTTTGCCCTACCCTGCCAGCGCCCAGTCTATTGCCTCGCCCGCCCTCAGCGGTACCAGCTCGTGATCTCCAAACTTAAGTGTTGCCGGAACTTGCCACCGTTTTTTGCGTAGGGTAATACTTTGGGTGTTGCGTGGTAGGCCATAAAAGTCAGCGCCATAAAGGCTAGCAAACCCCTCAAGCGCGGGCAGCGCACCAGACTGCTCGAAGACCTCTGCGTAGAGCTCAATGGCGGCGTGCGCGCTATAGATGCCGGCGCATCCGCAGGCAGACTCTTTTGTATGGCGTGCGTGCGGCGCGCTGTCGGTGCCCAAGAAGAATTTTTTGTTTCCGCCGGTGGCCGCGGCAAGCAGCGCCTTGCGATGTTGCTCACGCTTTAGCACGGGTAGGCAGTAATGGTGTGGACGAATGCCGCCAGCGAACATGGCGTTGCGGTTGTACAGCAGGTGGTGGGCTGTGATGGTGGCGGCGACGCTGTCCGGTGCGGCCTTAACAAACTCCACGGCCTCGGCGGTGGTGATGTGCTCAAACACTACCCGCAGAGCAGGCAGGTCACGCAGCAAGGGCTGAAGCACGCGGTCTATAAATACTGACTCGCGATCGAATACGTCTACCGCGGCATCGGTTGTCTCTCCGTGCAGAAGGAGTGGCATGCCGCAACGCTGCATCTCTTCTAGGGCTGGGTAGGCCTTGTGGATGTCGGTGATACCCAGGTCTGAGTTGGTGGTCGCGCCCGCTGGATAATATTTTATCCCGTGTACTATGCCGCTTTGTTTGGCCTTGTGAATCTCTCCCGCGGCCGTGTTGTCGGTTAGGTACAGGGTCATCAGTGGGTTGAAGTCTGAGCCAACAGGCCGCGCGGCAAGGATGCGCCCATGATAGTCGTGGGCCTGCTGGACGGTGGTGACCGGTGTGCCAAGGTTGGGCATGATGATGGCGCGAGCGAACTGTCGGGTGCTGTCGGGTAGCACGGCACGCATCAGTGCGCCGTCGCGCAGGTGAAGGTGCCAGTCGTCCGGGCGGGTTATCTTGAGTTCCATGTAGACAGTTTACCCGAATGTAAATGTGGTGTGCCTCGGATTAGGCCTGGGGCTTGAGCGACAGCGCGTGTTGATAGAGTTCGTTTCGGCTCGTCCCAGTAATTCGTACGGCAAGCTGCACCGCCTGCTTGAGCGGAAGCTCTTCTAGTAACGTCGCCAAAAGGCTCTCGGTCTCGGCACCTAATCCACCCTGTCGCGCAGTTGCGCCGGAGAGCAGCAATACAAATTCACCACGTTGGCGGTTTGGGTCGTCGTTCAGCCAGGCCAGGGCCTCCGCAAGGGTGCATCTGTGGATGCTCTCAAAGAGCTTGGTGATTTCGCGTGCGAATATAATTTGTCGCTCGCCACCGAAGGTATTTTGCAGGTCGAGCACACACTCCAGTATGCGGTGCGGGGCCTCATAAAATATTAATGTGTAGGGCAGTGTCGCGAGCCCCTGTAGTGTGCGACAGCGTGCGGCCGACTTGTTTGGCAGGAACCCATAAAACAGAAAGTGCGGCGCTGACAGGCCCGCGGCTGACAGGCCCGCCAGTGCGGCGTTCGCACCGGGGATCGGAATCACACGATGGCCGGCAGCGCGCACCCCTTCAACCAGCAGTGCACCAGGATCGCTGATTGTTGGGGTGCCCGCGTCTGACACCAAGGCAACCGACCGACCCCTAGACAGCAGCGCGATCACCTTCTCTGCCGCGGCCTGCTCATTGTGTTGATGCAGCGCCATAAGCCTGCTCGCCGCAATGGAGTAGTGCGTCAGCAGGTTTGCGGTATTTTGCGTGTTCTCAGCAGCAATCTTGTCCACAGACATCAGCACGTCCAGCGCGCGCAGACTGATGTCTCGCAGGTTCCCAATTGGAGTGGCAACCACATACAACGCACACTCTATCTTTTGTTTTTGCCCGCTATGCACTGGCCCCCCTTGTCTGTTTCAGTGATTCGTCACCCTAACTATACGCGAGCGTCAGGGCGCACACATATGCAGCGCCTGTGTCGCGGCCCCTTCGATCAGTCATTTTACTTAAATAATTAACGGGTTGTCCGTAATTTGCGTGCTCGCCTGAAGCTGGCGGGACGGCCCCTGAGCCGGCATGGCAAAAACGCTTTTATCCCTTAAATTCGGGTAAGATTCATACCTATTGTTACAGATGCTCGGTGGCGACGATCCGCCTGACAGGGCTGGCACGCCCTGATTAAAATTAATGGGAGGGAAGTATGCGTTACTTTAATTGCCTGTGGTTGATGCTTGCAGTGCTCTTGGTACAGGGCTGCGTTCCAATAGTTGCTGGCGGCGTCGGTGCGAGCGCACTGGTGTTATCGGATCGCCGCACGAGCGGGATCATCATAGAAGATCAAAATATTGAGAGTAAGGCGCTTGGTCAGATAGACGCCCAATACCAGAAGACGGTGCACGTCAACGTCACCAGCTTTAATCGTGCTGTGCTCATTACAGGTCAGGTGCCCAATGAAACAATCAAGGCCGACATCGGGAAGCTGGTTTCGACCCTGACGAACGTGAAGAGCGTGACCAACGAGCTGCAAATACTGGCCCTTACGGATTTTTCTTGGCGTAGCAACGATGCCATGATTACGGCCAACATTAAGATGCGGTTTGTAAGCAATGGCCAGGGATTTAAGGCTGAAAATGTAAAGGTGGTCACCGAAAACAGCTCGGTATTTTTGATGGGCTTGGTGTATCACAAGGAGGCTGACGCTGCCACACAGATCGCCGGTGGCTCGAAAGGTGTCGAGCGTGTGGTGAAGGTGTTCGAGTACCTCGACTAGGTATAGTTAATTTGCCGACCCAGCGCGCCGAGGTGGCGTCGCTGAGCAAGGCGTGCGTGTCCATTTGATGTCCACCCTCAATCCCACAGAGATCACCCTGCACCAAGAATCGAAGCTGCTAGAGGTGGCCTTTGATGACGGCTCGCGCTATCGTCTGCCGTACGAGTTCTTGCGGGTGCACTCCCCTTCTGCCGCTGTGCGAGGGCACGGCCCCAGCCAAGAGGTGCTGCAGGTGGGCAAGCAAGACGTTGGCGTGCTCGATGTTCAGTCGGTGGGTAGCTATGCCATCAAGATTGTTTTTGATGATGGCCACAACACGGGTCTGTACTCATGGACGCTCTTGAGCGAGCTGGGTAGGCATCAGGATGCGCTGTGGAGTGAGTACCTACGCAAGCTGGCGGAGGCGGGAGCAAGTCGTGCTCCGCAGGCCGCGTAAAAATAGATAACGAAATTAAATAAAGAAGATGAATAAAACGACACACTTCGGGTTCTCAACTGTTGCGGAAACAGAAAAGGCTCAGCGCGTAGCGGAGGTGTTTACATCGGTCGCCGGCAAGTATGACGTCATGAATGATCTCATGTCGCTCGGCCTGCATAGGCTGTGGAAGCGGTCCGCTATACAAATCAGCGTGGTCAGGGCGGGAGAGCGGGTGCTGGATGTGGCAGGGGGATCAGGCGATCTTTCTCGCCAGTTCGCTCGCCGTGTTGGGGAAGATGGGCAGGTTTGGCTTACCGACATCAACAAGGCCATGCTGCGCGTCGGCCGAGACCGTCTAATTGATGAGGGCGCGAGCATGCCGGTTGCCCAGTGCGACGCGGAGCACTTGCCGTTCCCGTCCAACTACTTTAACTGTGTCAGCATTGCCTTCGGGCTGCGTAATGTGACCCACAAGGATGCCGCCCTGCGTGAGATGCAGCGCGTCCTTAAGCCAGGCGGTCGCCTGCTGGTCCTAGAGTTTTCCAAGGTATGGAAGCCATGCGAGCCGCTGTATGACGCCTACTCGTTTAAGCTCTTGCCAAGACTTGGCCAGCTTATTGCTAACGACTCTGAGAGCTATCGTTATCTGGCAGAGTCCATCCGGATGCACCCTTCACAGGAGGAGCTTAAGGGCATGATGGAGGATGCTGGGCTGTCTCGTGTAGAGTACTTTAATCTTAGTGCTGGGGTTGTGGCCCTGCACAGGGGCTATAAAATTTAATTCGGGCTGCACCCCATCATAGGGCCATCGTGGTGTCTCTCGGCCACCAAAATGTAGTGCTATACTTTGCCTGCTTTGTTGTTAATTATTAGAAGGGGTACATCATGAAACGTTTCCCGTTATTTTTGGCGCTTGTCGTGGCTGGCTTTGTGATGCTCTCTGGTGCCGCCGAGGCCAAGCGTATGGGTGGGGGTGGTAACGTTGGCCATCAGCGTACAATGAGTCCGCAGGCACCTAAGGCACCAGCTGCCGCCCCGGTGCCGGCCGCCCCTGCTGCGCCTGCGGCGGGCAATAAGTGGCTAGGCCCGCTGGCCGGCTTGGCAATAGGCGCAGGACTGGGTGCGATGTTCGCCGGCGGCCTTGGCGGCCTTGGCGGCGCAATGGGCGGGATTCTGATGGCGCTCCTGGCCGCGGCCGTAGTGATGTTTTTGATCGCTAAGTTCCGCAAGCCACAATCCCAGCAGCCCGCCATGCAGTACGCGGGTGGCGGATCATCCTACCAGCCGAGACAAGAGCCATTTGTCGGTGGCACCGCCTCTGCCGCCCCCCAACCGATCGACAATAGCGGCATCCCGGACGGATTCCCGACGGAGGCATTCTTGCGTAGCGCAAAGACCTCATTCATTCGACTGCAGGCTGCGAATGATCGCAAGGACCTTGACGATATTCGTGAGTACACGACGCCAGAGATGTTTGCCGAAATATCTATGCAGCTACAGGAACGTGGTGACGCGCCACAAAAGACAGATGTGTTAACGATCGATACTCAAATTATTGAGGTGGTCAACGAGCATGACAATGCCATCGTTAGCGTTCGCATGAGTGGTCAGTTGCGTGAAAATAATGACGCGCCAGAGATATTCGATGAAATTTGGCACGTGCAAAAAAATCTACGTGATGACAAGGCGGTTTGGTTGCTGTCTGGGATTCAGCAGTCGGTGTAGTTATGGTACCTGGGCCAACCGCTGCCATTATCAATCACCTGCTTGTTCAGAGTGGCTGGGCACTGCAAAGGCTGGCGGTCCACGCAGGGAAAACGGCGCGATTTAATGTCGCGCCGTTTTCGATTGCCTATACCGTACAGCTTGATGGCAGACTCGTTGCTGTGACGTCGGACGACGCAGATGCCGACGCAACCTGTACCATCCCGCCCTCATTGCTGCCGCGCTTGGCGGTGCATGACGAGACGGCTTTTGCACAAATCGAGGGCCGCGGTGATGCCGCGCTGCTGGCTGAAATTTTTTATCTTAGTCGCCACCTGAGCTGGGATGCGGCGGAAGACCTAAGTCGGGTGACGGGCGACATTGCTGCCGAACGCATTGTGCAGTACGCAAAGGTAAGCAAGAAGCACGCGCAGGATGCGGTGCTTAATTTTTCGCAGGCACTGGCGGAGTACTGGACGGAGGAGCGCCCGCTGATTGCCAAGGCGACCCACGTCACAGATTTTGTGCAACAGGTAGACGGCCTGCGTGACAATGTGGCACGTCTAGAGCAGCGTATCAATCGCCTGTTTGTCCCTTAAGGCTCGCGTCAACTCTCAGTAGTCCCCGGTGACACCGATCAGATTCGCGATTGGTTTGTGTGGCTTATAAGTGTCAAAAGATTGGGGCAGAACAGCGTGTTACTAAAATTAAAAAATGGCGGCAACCTTAAGACGTGCCGCGTAGCCTACAGAACAATAAAGTCTTTATAAGATCACCATGCGCCTGTTGCGACTGTTAAAAATAATTTTTGTCGTGTTGCGCTTCGGCCTGGACGAGTTTCTGCTTGCCCATCCACGCACGCGGTGGCTGCTTGCGCCAATCAATCTCCTGCTGTTTCTGCGTGACAGATCTACGCCACGCGCAGTAAGGCTGCGCTGCGCGCTAGAAAGCCTGGGTCCAATCTTTGTGAAGTTTGGACAGATGCTGTCCACCCGTCGCGACCTCATTCCGATGGATGTTGCCGACGAGCTCGCTAAGCTGCAGGACCAGGTGCCGCCGTTCCCCTCGGCCCAGGCCGTTGCCTTGCTAGAGGCCGCCTACAACAAAAAACTCAGCGAGGTGTTTTGTTCGTTTGAGCAGGTCCCGGTCGCCAGTGCCTCGGTGGCACAGGTGCACTTTGCGGTGTTGCCAAACGGACATGAGGTCGCAATAAAAATTCTGCGCCCCGGGATTGCCCGTGTCATTGCGCACGATATTGCACTGCTCGATGCTTGCGCCGTCCTAATGGAGCGCTGCTGGGAGGACGGCAGACGACTTAGGCCGCGCAAGGTTGTGGAAGAATTTGAGAAGCACCTACGCAATGAGCTCGACCTAATGCGTGAGGCCTCTAGCGCTAGCCAGTTAAAGCGAAACTTTGCCAGCTCGGGGTTGTTGCTGGTGCCAGAGATTTATTGGGACTGGTGTACGGACAAGGTGATGGTGATGGAGCGCATGCATGGCCTGCCCGTCAACAATGCTGATGCGTTACGTGCGGCCGGCATTAACCTGCCCACGCTGGCGGCTAATGGCGTAGAAATTTTCTACACGCAGGTCTTTAGAGACGGCTTTTTTCATGCCGACATGCACCCGGGTAATGTTCAGGTGGCGGCCGATGGTCGCTATATTGCGCTGGACTTCGGCATTGTGGGCACGCTGACCGATACCGACAAAAACTACCTGGCACAAAACTTCCTGGCATTCTTTCGGCGCGATTACAAACGCGTCGCTGAAGTCCATGTGGAATCAGGCTGGGCACCCAAAACAACCCGGATTGATGAATTCGAATCAGCCATTCGTGCCGTTTGCGAACCTATCTTTGATCGACCCTTGAAAGATATTTCTTTTGGTCGTGTGTTGTTGCGTCTGTTTCAGACCTCACGTCGCTTCAATGTCGAAATACAGCCTCAGCTAGTGCTGCTGCAAAAAACACTACTCAATATTGAAGGCCTTGGCCGTCAGCTTGACCCTGATCTCGATCTGTGGAAAACCGCCAAACCTTTTCTCGAACGCTGGATGAGCGAGCAGATTGGCTGGCGTGGCCTGCGCAATCAACTGAAACGGGAAGCGCCCGCCTGGGTTTCCCTGTTACCCGCACTGCCCCGGCTGGCGCACCAGGCACTTAGCATGGATCACC
>DKNB01000028.1:0-533 GCA_002470125.1 Gallionellales bacterium UBA7399
TCGATACTAAAGTGCCCGCCGCCACCGCTAACCACGGCCTGTGAGTTGGCAATGCGTCCCTCGATTGCCTCCTTGATAGCATCGACGACGGAACCTTGAAAATTGGTAGGGTGGCATGACATAGTTGCATCCTTAAAATGTATTAACCTTCTGACTGTAGCACCCACCCCACCGTCACGCAAGTGAAAAGGGGCGACCAGCCTGATCCATTAGGCACGTCGCCAGGTCGTNNCACAATGCCAGCCTCTAGGAGCTCGCGTCGGATACGGTCTGACTCAACAAAATTTTTATTGTGCTTGGCAGCAGCGCGTTCGGTGATCAGGGTCTGGACGCTCTTCTCCATCCCCGGCGGAGTGAACTCCATATGACCTCCGCCCGCAACGCCCGACTGGACACTCACGTCAAGATGTCGGCCCTTCAGGTAGGCATCCGGATCCCACTGCAACAGGCCCAGCACCTTACCCAGAGCCTTCAGCACACCGGCGATTTCCATAGACCGGCTACGGTTCACTTCGTTCGCCAAATCAAACAGC
>DKNB01000028.1:549-833 GCA_002470125.1 Gallionellales bacterium UBA7399
GCCCTAAAGCGCTGCGCGTGTGGTTCATCCCAGTCAACTGGGCCAGCCTCGACGGGTGCAGCAACGCTGCCCAGCGCCGTGTACAGACGAGCCAGCGACTGCTTGGCGTCATTCAGGTGTGTGTCGGAATAATTCAACTGACTGCGGTAGTGCGCGCGTAGAATAAAAAATCGCACCACCTCCGCATCATATGCACGCAGCACCTCACGGATGGTAAAAAAATTGCCGAGGCTTTTGGACATCTTCTCGTTGTCTACGCGCACAAAGCCGTTATGCATCCAGAC
>DKNB01000028.1:902-9313 GCA_002470125.1 Gallionellales bacterium UBA7399
GCCGAGCATTCGATATGCCAGCCAGGCCTCCCCGCTCCCCAGGGAGAGTCCCACCTGACCTCGTCTGGCTCGTTATGCTTTGCGTGCTTCCACAGCACAAAGTCGAGCGGATCCAGCTTGCTGCTGTTCACGTCCACACGCTCCCCAGCGCGTAGATCATCGAGCGTCTTACCGGACAGCTTGCCGTAGCCCACAAACTTGCGCACCGCATAATTGATATCCCCGTCAGAAGCCCTGTAGGCCAGCCCATTAGCCTCCAGCGTGGCAATCATGTTTAAAATCTGCGGTATATTTTGAGTCGCCCTCGGTTCAAGGCTCGGGGGCAGAATACCCAGCGCACGCTCGTCCTCGTGCATCGCGTCAATAAAGCGCTGCGTCAGTGCGCCGATGGGCTCACCATTCTCGGCCGCACGCTTGATAATCTTGTCGTCGATATCGGTAATGTTGCGCACGTAGGTCACGTCCAGCCCTCCCTCCATGAGCCAGCGGTACACCATATCAAACACCACCATTACGCGCGCGTGGCCAAGGTGACAGTAGTCGTACACCGTCATGCCGCACACATACATGCGCGCCTTGCCGGGCTCAATCGGAACAAAATTTTGTTTATCGCGGGTGAGGGTGTTGTAAATTTTCAGCATTAGAAACCCCTAGGACGCGCCATGGTCCTTGGTCCACAAGTCCTTTAAGGTTACGGTGCGATTGAACACGATCTTGCCGCCAGGCTTATGCTCGTGCCGGTCCGTACAAAAGTAACCGAGGCGCTCAAACTGGTAGTGTGTTTCCGGTGCTGCGCTGCCCACAACGGGCTCAACCCAGCCACGCACCGTGGTCAGTGACGCCGGGTTAATAAACTCACAAAAATCGCGCGCCTTATCGCTGTCTGGCTCGGGCACCGTAAACAGGCGATCGTACAGACGAACCTCTGCCGGCACCGCGTGCTCGGTAGACAGCCAGTGGATCACGCCCTTCACCTTGCGTCCCACGGGATTCTTTCCTAGCGTGTCCGGATCGATAGAACAGCGCAGCTCCGTAATGTTTCCAACGGCGTCCTTTACGACCTCATCGCAGCGCATCACGTAGCTATAGCGCAAGCGCACCTCGCCACCCAGTGTCAAACGCTGCCAGCCGGCGGGGGGGTTCTCAGAAAAGTCGTCGCCCTCAATCCACAGTTCTCGACTAAAGGGCACCACACGACTACCGAACTCGGGGTGCTCAGGATGGAATCCCGCCTCGCGGGACTGACTCTCGCCAGTCACAAAGTTGCTGACGGTCACCTTGAGCGGCCTCAGCACACCCATCACACGCGGCGCGCGTGCCTCCAGGTCCTCACGAATACAGGCCTCAAGCACAGCCATGTCGACCACGTTCTCGCTCTTGGAGATGCCGATCCTACGAGTAAACTCTCGGATGCCTTGAGGGGTGTAACCCCGCCTGCGCATCCCTATGATGGTTGGCATGCGTGGGTCGTCCCAGCCAGAGACGTGTCGCTCGCTAACCAACTGGAGCAGCTTGCGCTTGCTGGTTATGGTGTAGCGTAACTCCAAGCGCGAGAACTCAATCTGTCGAGGGTGCGACCGCAGGGCCAGCTGATCCAGCACCCAATCGTATAGGGGTCGGTGGTCCTCAAACTCCAGCGTGCACAGCGAGTGAGTAATTTCTTCCAGCGCATCAGAGATGGCGTGCGTGTAGTCATACATTGGGTAGATACACCAGGCATCGCCCGTACGAATGTGGTGCGCACGACGAATGCGATAGATTGTCGGGTCGCGCAGGTTCATGTTGCCCGAACTCATGTCTATCTTGGCACGGAGCACCTTCGCCCCATCGACAAACTCGCCCGCACGCATACGCTGGAAGAGGTCGAGGTTGTCGTCCACAGAGCGCTCACGGTATGGGCTGAGCTTGCCGGCATGGGTCAGCGTGCCACGATACTCGCGCATCTCTTCGGCACCCAGGTCATCCACATAGGCGACGCCTTTTTTAATTAGATCGACGGCATATCCATAGAGCTGCTCAAAGTAATCGGACGCCCACCGCACTTCCCCGTTCCACTGAAAGCCCAGCCACCGAACGTCCTCCTGGATAGCTCGCGCGTACTCCTCGCTTTCTTTTTCTGGGTTGGTGTCATCAAAACGCAGGTTGCAGCGTCCCTGATAGTCAGACGCCAAACCAAAGTTCAGGCAGATGGATTTAGCGTGCCCAACATGCAGGTACCCATTCGGCTCCGGAGGAAAGCGGGTAATAATCTCCGCGTGCTTGCCACTCGCCAAGTCCGACTCAACGATATTACGAATAAAATGGGGGGCGTGCGCCTGTGGGCTGCTGCTCATTATTGTAGTGGCTCTATATCAAGACGATGGCCATGATTTTACCCGAAAATTCCGCCGCCCAGAGAGATGTAACACGAGTGTCTCCGCCCAGCAATGGAATAAACTACAAAAAAATAGTCAAAATTTGATAGAATTCAGAGCGCCTGAGCGTGTCACGCATTCTAAAATTTTTAAAAACCCAAGAGTGGTGACCCAGCAAGTCAGCCCGGCGCGATGGGTGGCAACACACACAATCACACCCATCCATACGCTCACGAGCGGACAAATAAATCTTGCATGTTGATCAAAAAATGATTTCTAGGAAATGTTGCACCACTAGCACGTCGACTCGTCTTGGGCCGTTGGCCGCCCTGTGCGTTGGCATGCTGCTACTATTCCTGGGGCCCCATGCAGTGGCAGACGAGATACAGGACATCAATAAACTCTTTAAACAAAGCCAGTACGAACCGGCACTACAGCGGGTTGACGCCTACCTCGCCGGCACGCCCAATAGTCCACAGGCACGGTTCCTTAAGGGGCTCATCCTGACCGTACAAAAAAAGACAGGCGACGCCATCGCCATATTTTTATCGCTGACCGAAGACTTTCCAGAAATGCCGGAGCCCTACAATAATCTCGCCGTTCTTTACGCAGGTCTGGGTCAGTACGACAAGGCAGAGGTTGCCCTCAAAACGGCCATCCGAAACCACCCAGACTATCCAACCGCACAAGAAAATATAGGCGACATTTATGCTCAACTGGCAAGTCAGGCCTACGAGCGCACGCTTCAGCTGGACAAAAAAAATACCACCGCCCAAGCCAAGCTTACGTTAATCAATGACCTGCTGCACAAGGGCAAGACCAAGGCCACCAACGTCGGCTCGATGCAGCCCTTCCCGCCCACCAAGGAGGAAGCGCGCGCAGTCAAGTAAGCGCCACCCAGCCCTCACAACACACGGAATACTTAAAATGGTCAAACTACACACCAACTACGGAATCATTACCCTGGAGCTGGACGCCGAAAAGGCTCCGATCACGGTCAAGAATTTCCTTGAGTACGTTAACAGCGGCTTCTACTACAAGACGCTGTTTCATCGCGTGGCCGACGGCTTTGTCATCCAGGCCGGCGGATACAACTACTCGCTTGGGACGGTCTCGATGAGCAGCATCACAAAAATGGCGCTCAAGTCCCCCAACCCACCCATTAAAAATGAGGCTGCCAACGGCCTCAAGAACGACAAGTACACCATCTCCATGGCGCGCTCATCCGCGCCCCACTCCGCCACGTCCCAGTTCTTCATCAACCTCAAGGACAATAATTCCCTCAACCACACCGCGCCCGACAGCAAAGGCTTTGGTTACTGTGTTTTCGGTAGGGTGGTGGCAGGCACAGAGGTTGTAGACGCGATCAGCAAGGTGGCGGTCGGCCGTCGCTACGGCCTGGACAACGTGCCGCTAGAGGAGGTTGTTCTTAAAAAAGCTGAGGACATTTAGTTATTATCGCAACCGTTAAAACCTTACAAGGAAACCGTATCATGAAGCTCCAAGAAATATTGGCCACCGCACTGCTTAGTGGTCTAATGCTGTGCACGGCACAGGCCACCCCGCTCTCTCAACAACACCCACAAAAAGGAGGACATAGCATGGTCAGGCTACATACAAATCATGGCGACATCACACTCGATCTGGATGCCGAAAAGGCGCCAATCACAGTCAAAAACTTCCTCGAGTACGTCAACAGTGGGTTCTACAACAACACCTTGTTTCATAGGGTAATCGACAATTTCATGATACAAGGTGGCGGTTTCGAGCTGGGCATGAAAGAGAAGTCGACCCGAGCCCCGATCAAGAACGAGGCGGCCAACGGTCTAACCAACGACAAGTACACGATCGCCATGGCGCGCACATCCGATCCACACTCCGCCACGGCGCAGTTTTTTATTAACATCAAAGACAATGGCTTTCTAAACCACACCGCGCCGACCGGACAGGATTACGGATACTGTGTGTTTGGCAAGGTAGCCTCAGGGACGGAGGTTTTGGATGCCATCCGCAAGACCAAGACGGGCAGCCGCTCTGGACACGACGATGTGCCACTGGAAGATATCGTCCTCATCAAGGCCGAGGTCGTCCAGTAACCAACAAGAATTGGTGCGCCAAAAAATTTTTATACACTTGTTGGTCCCATATATCCCGTGAGCCACAGTTTATTTATTTCTGATCTGCACCTCTGTACAGAGGACCCGCACAGCATGCGTGGTTTCTTGCACTTTATGCAGAGCATCGCACCCGGGGCGGATGACCTCTATATCCTTGGCGACCTATTCGAGTACTGGGCTGGCGATGACGACACCGCCGATCCATTTCATTGTCAAATCATAGGCGCCCTGCACGCCCTCTCCCTCACAGGCACCCGCATCAGCATCATGCACGGCAACCGTGACCTGCTTATGGGCCAGGAGCTCGCCAAGCTGAGTGGCGCAACACTCATCAGCGACCCTACACTAATCAACCTGCACGGCACACAGACGCTACTGACTCACGGCGACACTTTGTGCACCGACGACGTTGCCTATCAAAATTATCGCGCACAGGTGCACGACCCGGTGTGGCAGCAGGATTTCCTGTCTCAGTCCTTGGCGGAGCGCAAGGCCTTCATCATCAAGCTACGCGCGCGCAGCGAGCAAGAGAAGAGCCTCAAGGACAAGGACATCATGGACGTCAACCTCAACGCCGTGGCGGACCTGCTCCGTAGGCACGCCTACCCCAATATCATTCACGGTCACACCCACCGACTCAATCGCCACCTTCACACGGTGGACGGGCATAGTTGTGAGCGTTGGGTACTGGGGGATTGGCATACCACGGGGAACGCCTTACGCTGTGACGAAGAGGGGTGCCACTGGGAAACGATTACCCTGTAGATGCTTGGGGCGTTACTGTAGTGCGATCTTCATCAACGTCAGGCCGAGAATCGCATACCCGGCCGCAAGGATGTCATCGAACATCACCCCAAATCCACCGTGCCATGTCCTATCAAAATAACGAATGGGTGGGGGCTTAACGATATCGAAGAACCTAAAAAGCAAAAATGCCAGCAGTTGCCAAAGCAATCCCTCTGGCGTAAAGAACAACACGAGCAGGAAGGCCGTGATCTCGTCCCAGACCATTCCACCGTGGTCTGCCACGCCAAGTGCCTTTCCGGTCCTACCGCATGCCCACACGCCCACCGCAAAAATGAAGGCCACCATCCCCATAAACAAGATTTCATTTAGGCGTCCCGCAAGACTCCAGTACACGGGGAATGCAACCAGAGTGCCCACGGTGCCAGGAGCCACGGGGGATAGGCCACTACCAAAACCAAATGCAATAAAGTGTGCCGGATGGCTGCAGATAAATTGCCACGAGGGCTTTACGTACAGCTTAGCGGAAGTGGTCATAACCTGAATCCTGTGTATCAATTATCCCCCCGTCCGCGGCAAGAACCACGCACTGCGCACCTTTCGTAATGACACCAACGCGTGTCAGTGGCAAACCGAGGTCAGAGGAAATTTTATCTATCTTGGTACGATGTATTTCTGACACGGTAAAGCATAACTCGTAATCATCACCTCCGGCCAGCAGGCACCGTTTCCCGATTGGCTTCCCGAGGTGCAATTTGAGTGCGCGCGAACACGGCAGAGCGGAAAATAAAATACTGGCGCCCACACGAGAGGACTCCAGTATGTGCCCCAGGTCTGCCAGCAAGCCGTCCGAGACATCTATCGCGCTGCTCGCCAGGTCACGAAGTGCGAGTCCAAGTGCGACACGTGGTACCGGTTGCTGCAGCGCGGCCATGCAACCTTCGAGGTCCTGCGTCGCCAGCTGTAAGCTTCCTTGCACGTGCGCCAAAGCCAGGGCGGCATCGCCCAGCAGGCCGGACACCCACACATCGTCACCCACCTGTGCGCCAGTACGTCGGAGTGCTGTACCGCGAGGCACCTCACCCATGATGGTGATACACACATTAAGAGGTCCGCGCGTGGTATCACCGCCGACCAGCTCAACCTGGTGCTCATCTGCCAGAGCAAACAATCCAGAACTGAATTTTTTCAGCCACACCTCATCAGCCTCTGGTAGCGACAAGGCCAAAGTCGCCCAGCGCGGACAAGCTCCCATCGCCGCCATATCGGATAGGTTCACCGCAATAGCCTTGTGTCCAATAAAGAAAGGATCGGTGTCCGAGAAGAAGTGCACCCCGCTCACCAGCATGTCGGTCGACACCGCCAGATTCACATCACCACCAACCTGCAGTAGTGCCGCGTCATCGCCCACACCCAGCACCGCACCAGGCGTGGCACGCGTAAAGAAATTGCGGATCAACTCAAACTCATGACTCATCATTGTTATCTATGGGGGCCGTCACGGCAGGCCATCAATAAAGTTCTTCATAGAATCCTCAAGAGCCGAGTAATGTGGGTTGACCATTAGTCGACGTAGCGTACCGGCCTGGAGATTCTTGTTGGTCAGCTCGCCATAAAAATACACCCCCCGACCCTCGCTGCAGTCAGCATACTTTTTTGGGTTATTCGGATAATAGTGTGTGCAGTTTCCGTACTTCCCGCTCACGCCATAGTAGGCGTCATCTAGCGGTAGCGTAATAGCGGTGTGTGCGGAGCTCAGTATCCTGCGCCCAGGGATTACGCTACTCACCAGCTCAAGGCTACCAGCCCTAAAGCCTTGAGGAACGCTATTTGTGCTCACAGTATAGAGCAACATCTTGTTTGATGCGTGACGTGCATGTGCCATAAAGTCCAAGGTTGCCGAAGTGTGGACGGTGCTGTCCTCCTGACTGGTCACGGTGAAGATAGGGATGTCAAGCGTGCGTCCATGCAGCCCGCGCCGCACTTCCTTGATCAGCGAGTGCACTTGGGCGACAGCATTCTTTGGGAACGACTCATACCGGTAGGCGGCACTATCCGGCATGATGCTGACCCACCTTTCTGAGGGTATTAGCCAGCTATAAATTTTATGCACGTTCGCCCAAGCGGCCATCGAAGTAATCTCTAGCGCGGGGGCAAACAAAAATAGCCCACGCACTCGATCATCCTTCAGTGACTGGTAGAGACTCAGTGCTCCACCCGCAGAAAACCCCGCCAAATAAACCTCGTCAACCTCAGCGGCAAGTTGGTCGGTGCCATAGGCCTCTGCTCTCGCCCACTCTCGCCAAGTCACCTCCAGCAAATCTCCCGGCTGAGTACCATGCCCGGGCAGAAGTATCGCCATGACAAGAAAACAATTTTTTTGAAAAAATGAGGCCAGCGCATGCATAGAGTAAGGCGCGTCACTTAGGCCGTGAGTTAATAGAACGCCTCGTCGATATGGCTTGTCACGACCACTTTGGCAATCACCTGCCGGCCTCAGCTCGAATGGGGCATTGCCGTCAACAATCCTCCCTGACCTTGCGACACCATCCTCGGGCACTATTTTTTCAATCATGGCGCGACTCTGGGTCACGTAATCTTGAAACGCCAGCCCATCACCGCTGAAGTTAGCATTAAAACCGGATGGCTTGTGCCTCGCTCCAAGAGACGAGGCCTCTCCGCCACACCCTTGCAACAATGCCACGGCGACACACAAAATCCCGCCCATGCCACGCATCCAGAGCCTCATTGCGGCCTCAATTTTATTCACCTAACCACCCCCAGCGGGCCCCGCCAAAATTTACACGGCCGCACAAATATAGCATAGCCAGAAGTAGTCTCTTGTCTGCTCACAACAAAAAACCCATAGAGAGCTAACTCCATGGGTTTGTTTGGCCTCTTGGCGCCACTAGATACTGTAATTTGGTGGTGATAGGTGGAGTTGAACCACCGACCTCAGCGTTATGAGTGCTGCGCTCTAACCATCTGAGCTATATCACCGGGTTCCTTGACGATCGCCACAACAAAGGCGATTCCAATCTCCACGAACGACCTGATATTTTCCAGATTTAATCACCGCTTGTCAATTATGGTGACGCCAGTGTGACGCCATTAGGCCATTCAAGGCCCACCAAGAAGCGGGCCTCAGCGTTGTGTACGCGCAGGCTCTGGTGATACCGGCGATACCCCGGACGAT
>DKNB01000001.1 GCA_002470125.1 Gallionellales bacterium UBA7399
CCGGTCATGGACTTGGTGGAGCTCACCTTGACCTTCATTGCGTGTTCACCTAGGCAGCGCTTCATGGCCATGGTCTCGGCCAAATCGCCTAGCGGGGTCGAGGTGCCATGCGCGTTGATGTAGTCAACCTGATCCACGTTGAGACTGGCGTTGCGTAAGGCGTTGCTCATGCAGCGCGCGGCACCTTCGCCGTCCTCGCGTGGCGCAGTCATGTGGTATGCGTCTGCGCTCATACCGTAGCCGACCACCTCGGCGTAAATTTTCGCTCCGCGAGCCTTGGCGTGCTCGTACTCTTCCAATACCAGAACCCCGGCACCCTCCCCCAGCACAAATCCGTCCCGGTCCTTGTCCCATGGGCGACTGGCGGTGGCTGGATCGTCATTACGAGTGGAGAGGGCACGCGCAGCTGAGAACCCTCCCAACGCCAGAGCGCAGACCGAGCCCTCGGAGCCACCCGCGATCATAATATCGGCGTCCCCGTACTCGATCAGTCGAGCTGAATCGCCTATGCAGTGGGTGGCGGTGGAGCAGGCCGTCACGATGGACAGGTTAGGCCCCTTAAATCCGTACTTGATGGACAGGTTGCCGGAGATCATATTAATGATCGTACCGGGAATAAAGAAGGGTGAAATCTTGCGTGGCCCCCCCGCGAGGTAATCGTTGTGGGTATCCTCGATCATGGGTAGCCCGCCGATGCCGGATCCGATGCTGACGCCGATACGCTCCGCATTCTGTTCGGTTACCTCGAAGCCGGCGTCTTTGATCGCTTCCATGCCGGCCACCAGGCCGTAGTGAATGAATGCGTCCATGCGTCGCGCGTCCTTGGCTGGGAGGTGCTGAGTTACATCGAAGCCCGCCACCTCCCCGGCAATCGTCGACGCAAAGAGGCTGGCATCAAAGCGGGTGATGCGCGTGATACCCGATCTGCCATTGACGATACTGTCCCATGCTTGGGCGACTCCCGTACCAACAGGCGAGACAATGCCCAAGCCGGTGATGACGACTCTGCGTTTGGTCAAACTAAACTCCGTTATTTTAGGGGAAAGCTATAGGATGAATTACTTGGGATGGTTGGTGACGTAATCAACTGCCTGCTGTACCGTGGTGATCTTCTCAGCGTCCTCGTCTGAGATCTCGCACTCGAACTCTTCCTCTAGTGCCATCACCAGCTCAACTGTATCCAGTGAGTCGGCACCCAAGTCATTGACGAACGAAGATTCATTCTTCACTTCCGTTTCGTTAACGCCGAGTTGCTCAGCAACAATCTTCTTAACACGCTGTTCGATACTAGACATGTAACTCCTCCTGCTTTGGTTAAAATTCAAAAAGCCCCAGCATTCTACCAAACTTACTCCAATTTCCAAACTACCCACCCTTTGCCTACTGGGGCTTGTCCCAGTGGGTGAATGCTTGGGGAGAGATCCCGCATATTGTACCAAATAACTTATTGATAACATTAATTTTAGTATTATGTTGGCTGGCGAACAGATGTTTCGTTCGGCATACCCCATGATTCACACGTAACTCCATCTTGTGCCGCAACCTTATCCGTGGAAGCGGCATTTTTTTGAGCCCCTCTTCTGTGTCTAGCGCCAGTTGCTCGTCCAGGTTGCTGGCAGGCGTCGGACGACTAATTCTTAAGCCCGTATCCTGTCCTAAAGATCCACCACACGATCGCTATGCAAATCGCGAGGAAGGTCAGGGTCATGCCAAGGCTGACGATCAGGTTGATGTTTGAGGTGCTGTAGAAGCTCCATCGGAACCCATCAATTAGGTAGACGACTGGGTTGAGTAGTGTAATTTTTTGCCATAGGGGTGGCAGCATGCTGATCGAGTAGAAGCTGCCGCCCAGAAAGGTTAGCGGCGTGATGATCATCATCGGTATAACCTGCAGCTTCTCAAAGCCATCCGCCCAAACGCCGATAATAAAACCGAACAGGCTAAAGGTTATTGCGGTGAGCGTTAGGAAGGTGAGCATCCACAGTGGGTGTTCGACCTCAAAGGAGACGAAGAACTGGGCCGTGGCAAGAATGAGTAGCCCTAGGATGATTGACTTGGTGGCGGCGGCTCCAACATAGCCGATCACGATCTCCACGTAAGAGATGGGGGCGGACAGGATCTCGTAGATGGTCCCAGAAAACTTGGGCATGTAGATGCCGAAGGAGGCATTGAAGATGCTCTCTGTCATCAGGGCCAGCATGATTAGCCCGGGAACAATAAATGCCCCATAACTGATGCCGTCGATCTCGGTCATGCGTGAGCCGATCGCCGAGCCAAATACGACGAAGTAGAGCGAGGTTGAGATGACAGGCGACGCGATGCTTTGCATGATCGTGCGCCAGGTGCGTGCCAGCTCAAAAAGATAGATCGCCCTGATGGCGTGGATGTTCATACTCGCTCACTGACCAGGTTGACGAAAATATCCTCCAGCGAGCTCTGGCTGGACTCGAGATCCTTGAAGCCAATCCCGTGCTGCGCGAGCCGTTGAAAGAGGTCTGAAATTTCTGTCTGCTCACCCCGGGTGCTAAACGTGTAAGTCAGCTGACTGCCATCTACTGATAGCTCGAGTGGGTACTGGGTGAGATCTACGGGGATACGCTCTAGGGGCGACTGCAAGTGCAGTGTGAGCTGCCTCTTGCCGAGCTTGTCCATCAGCTTGGCCTTGTCCTCCACCAAGATGATCTCCCCCTTATGGATGATCCCTATGCGGTCGGCCATCTCTTCGGCCTCCTCGATGTAGTGTGTGGTTAGGATGATGGTGACCCCGCTGGTGCGAAGGCCTCGTACCATCTCCCACATATCGTGACGTAGCTCAACGTCCACACCGGCGGAGGGCTCGTCAAGGAATAGAATTTGTGGTTCGTGAGACAGTGCCTTGGCGATCATGACCCGACGCTTCATGCCACCCGACAGGGTCATGATCTTGTCGTTTCTCTTGTCCCACAGGGACAGGTCGCACAGTATTTTTTCGATGTAGGTTTGGTTGGGTGCCTTGCCGAACAGGCCGCGACTGAACTTAACCGCAGACAAGACGGTCTCGAAGGAGTCGGTGGAGAGCTCCTGCGGCACCAGGCCAATCCTCGATCTGGCCGCGCGATAGTCGGTGATGATGTCGTGGCCGTCTGCTGTTACCCTGCCGTGGGTCGGATTGACGATCCCGCAGATGATATTGATGAGCGTTGTCTTGCCGGCCCCATTGGGACCCAGTAGGGCAAATATCTCCCCACGCTGGATCTGGAGGTTGATGTCCTTGAGCGCCACAAAGCCTGATGCGTAGGTCTTGGTGAGGTCTTTGACTGATATAACTGGCTGCACGTAACTTCCTTGTTGGCAACAAACGCCTTGATGAAAAATTAGGGGCTGAGACGCTCAGCACTCAGCACGGAGGATGCACCAATATATCTTACATCCTGAGCCGCTGGCTGTCTGGGTGGCGACTAGGGAATCTCCGCGTCCGTCATGCGCTGCAGGATGATCTCCGTTTTTCTTAGCATGCCACTCGCCTCGCGGTGCTGGTCGTAGTAGCGCGGATTCGGGACCATTGCCGCCAGCCTGGCGGCGTCTGGCGCAGACAGTTGTGCGGCGCTAACGTGGTAGTAGTACTGGGCAGCGGCCTCCGCACCAAAGACACCGTTACCCCATTCGATGACGTTCAGGTAGATTTCGAATATGCGCTGCTTACTCATCACGCTCTCGAGCATGACGGTGATGATTACCTCCTCTACCTTACGCCATGGGGTGCGCTTGGTGGACAGGAACAGGTTCTTGGCCAGCTGCTGGCTGATGGTGGATCCGCCCGCGACGATTTTCTTTTTGCGCATATTTTTTTCGTAGGCCTTCTGGATGCCGTCCCAGTCGAAGCCCTCGTGATCGACGAACTTTGCATCCTC
>DKNB01000073.1 GCA_002470125.1 Gallionellales bacterium UBA7399
ACCTGGGTGCGGGGCAGCGTGATTTCGTGCCACTTTCTGAACGCCTAAACTAGGATTATAGATATAGTCGTGTACGCAATAACTAGAATTCATATTCTGATCGCGTGGCTCGATGTTTAATGGTGTGACTGGCAGCGGTCTTTGATGGATGATTTTGATAGAGTTATGAAACGCAAGAATTGAAGGCTGGGGTAATGTAAATCAATGGATGGCGACATGACATCGGTAATGAAGTCAATGTTTGACAGCTCAATGCTGTTTGGTGCAAATGCGCCTTATATTGAGAACCTGTACGAGATGTATTTGACGGATCAAAATTCGGTATCGAGTACGTGGCGATCTTATTTTGACGATTTGAAAAAATTCCCCAGTGTAGGTTGGGGTAGTAAAGATATTGCGCACAACCAGATGTTGCACTCCCCAGCTTCTCCGCTCTTAAGCGATTCTCAAAATGCAGTTAACAATATCAATTTGGCGCAGAAGCAGGTGGCTGTGCTGCGCATTATTAACGCCCATCGTTTTCTCGGGGTTCGGTACGCCAATCTGGATCCACTTAACAGGCATCCTAAACCTGATGTTGCCGAGTTAGATCCAGCCTTTTACGGCCTCACTGAGGCTGACATGGGCATCACTTTTGAGACGGGCTCCTTGGTTGGGTCGCCACAAATGACGCTGCGCGACATTCTTCGACTAGTGCGTCAGACTTATTGTGGCAGCATGGGCACGGAGTATATGCACATTAATGACGTTGCTCAGAAGCGCTGGATTCAAGATCGTCTAGAGAGCTCGCGTGGTGAGCAAAATTACACCAGTGATGTGAAGCGTCGTATTTTGGAAAGATTGACGGCCGCAGAAACATTGGAGCGCTATTTACATACGAAATATGTCGGGCAGAAGCGCTTTTCCTTGGAGGGCAGCGAGTCATTAATTCCAATGCTGGAACATTTGTTGCAGCGTGCTGGTGCCCAAGGGATTCGTGAGACGGTTATTGGTATGGCTCATCGAGGACGGCTCAATGTCCTAGTAAATATACTGGGTAAGTTGCCACGGGATTTGTTTGCTGAATTTGAGGGTAACCAGAATGAGCAACTAACTTCAGGTGACGTAAAGTATCACCAAGGATTTTCATCAGATATTTCTACGCTCGGTGGTGTTATGCACTTGGCCTTAGCGTTCAATCCATCCCACCTTGAGATTATTAACCCCGTAGTTGAGGGTTCGGTACGCGCACGCCAACACCGGCGCGCAGATCATGATGGGCGTGAGGTGATGCCAGTGCTTTTGCACGGTGACGCAGCTTTTGCCGGACAGGGCGTCATTATGGAGGCATTTAGCTTATCTCAAACACGTGGCTATCAAACAGGTGGCACGGTTCATATCGTTATCAACAACCAAATTGGCTTCACCACTTCCGATATACGCGATACCCGATCTTCGTTGTACTGTACTGACGTGGCAAAAATGGTAGAAGCCCCTATTTTTCATGTGAATGGAGATGATCCTGAGGCCTTGCTATTGGCTGCTGAAATTGCGTTGGACTATCGCATGAAATTTAAAAGAGATGTGGTGATTGATATGGTGTGCTTCCGTAAGCTTGGTCACAACGAGCAGGACGAGCCGTTGGTTACGCAGCCGTTTATGTACAGATATATTAATGAGCACCCCGGCGTACGTAAACTATACGCCGAGCGCTTGCTACAGAAAAATGAAATACGAGAGGGGGAGCCAGAAGAGATGATTGCGGCCTACCGTCTGGCAATGGATGGGGGCGTCAATCCGATCCAACCTGTGCTCAATAATTTCAATCAAGAGTACGCGGTAGATTGGTCTAAATTTAGAGATAGTGCGTTGTCGAATGGGGTGATTAACACCTCCGTGTCACGTAAAAAATTGCAATGGCTCTCCCAAAGACTGACAGATGTTCCGATAAATTTTAAGCTCCATTCACGGGTAGAAAAAATTATTGCTGATCGTCGCGCCATGGCTGATGGTCAGCTAGCTTTGGATTGGGGCATGGCGGAGAACTTGGCTTACGCCAGCCTGGTGGAAGAGGGTGTCGCAGTTCGTTTATCTGGCGAGGATACTGCACGAGGTACATTCTTTCATCGCCATACAGTGCTACATGATCAAAATCGTGTGCAGTGGGATAAGGGCTACTACATCCCCTTGCAGAACATTTCTCCAGATCAGGCAGACTTTAGTGTGATTGATTCCATTCTCTCGGAAGAGGCCGTTCTGGCATTTGAATATGGCTACGCTAGCGCTGAGCCTAATTCGTTGGTCATATGGGAGGGGCAATTTGGAGACTTTGCCAACGGTGCACAGGTGGTAATAGATCAATTTATTGCCTCGGGGGAGGCCAAGTGGGGTCGAATGTGTGGGCTGGTGATGCTCTTGCCGCATGGCTATGAGGGACAGGGTCCAGAACATTCATCTGGACGAGTTGAGCGGTACCTGCAGTTGTGTGCGAATTACAACATGCAGGTGTGTATACCATCCACTCCGGCGCAAATGTTTCATCTACTGCGTCGTCAGATGCTACGTTTGACACGCAAGCCACTTATT
Organism: Gallionellales bacterium UBA7399; assembly: GCA_002470125.1. Taxonomy (GTDB): domain Bacteria; phylum Pseudomonadota; class Gammaproteobacteria; order Burkholderiales; family Gallionellaceae; genus Nitrotoga. The sequence goes on from DKNB01000073.1 coordinate 2,566, forward strand.
ATATTTACGCCAAAAAGTATGTTGCGTAGTAAGCATGCGTCGTCACCACTAGACGACTTAGCGCAGGGCTCATTTTTGTCAGTGATCGGAGAGGTCGATCAGATCACAGCTGAAAAAGTTCGACGTGTTGTCGTGTGTTGCGGGAAGATTTATTACGAACTGATTGCTGCGCGACGTGAACGCACCACTCATAACGTTGAGTCTATATGCCTTCTCCCAGAAGAGGTGGCAATCATTCGACTAGAGCAACTGTACCCCTTTCCGCACGATTTGTTTAGGGCGCAGATTATTAATTATAAGAATGCAACCGAAGTCTTGTGGTGTCAGGAAGAGCCCTGCAATCAGGGTGCATGGCATCGTATCCAACATTATCTTTTACGCCACCTGCCCGATGGCGTGAGATTGGTTGCTTCTATGAGACCATCTTCCGCATCCCCTGCCGTTGGCTACCTAGCGGTGCACAATAAGCAGCAGAGGGCGGTAATAGATGCCGCATTTTATCGCGATCTAGACGTTAAATTCGGGGCAGATGACTATGCAAGTTGAAATAAAGGTGCCGCAGCTTTCAGAGTCCGTTTCCGAGGCGACATTGGGGACTTGGCACAAAAAAGCAGGTGAAGCTGTGACAGAGGGAGATAACTTAATTGACATCGAGACAGATAAGGTGGTGTTGGAGTTGCCAGCCATTAAATCTGGAATGTTAACCAAACTTCTCAAGAATGATGGCGACAAGGTGGTGAGCAATGAAACAATTGCATTACTAGAGGTGAATGAAGAATCTACTGCAGATTTGATTACGCAGCCAAATGTTAAAGAAAAACAGAGTGTCTCTTTGCCCGCCTCACCCAAGCAAGCCGCAACAGATCATTGCATGAGGGACGACGCATTGCCCGCGGTAAAAGTAGGGTCAATCCAGCTAGCTGATGCAACTTCTAGGTCAATGGTGGGCGAGCGAATTGAGCAGCGGATACCTATGACTCGTATTCGTCAAAGAATTGCAGAGCGACTACTACAGTCGCAACAAAATGCGGCAATTTTAACGACCTTTAATGAAGTTAATATGCTGCCAGTGATTGAGTTGCGCAATCGCCACAGGGAGGCTTTTGAAAAAAAGCATGGCGTAAAGCTTGGGTTTATGTCTTTTTTTGTCAAGGCCGCGCTGATCGCATTGAATAAATTTCCCGTGGTGAATGCGTCGGTGGATGGGACAGATATTGTCTACCATGGCTATTATGATATCGGCGTAGCGATTAGTACCGAGCGTGGCTTGTCGGTGCCCGTTATTCGCGATGCGCATAAACTTTCATTGGCGGATATTGAAAAGAAGATAATTGACTTTAGTATCCGCGCCAGGGACGGGAAGGTTACCCTAGAGGAGTTGACCGGCGGCACCTTCTCAATTTCAAATGGTGGTGTATTTGGCTCCATGCTCTCAACCCCTATCATCAATCCTCCGCAAAGTGCCATTCTCGGTGTTCATGCCACCCAAGACAGGCCGGTGGCAGAAAATGGACAGGTGGTTATTCGTCCGATGAACTATCTGGCACTATCCTACGATCATCGTATCGTGGATGGACGAGACGCTGTACTTTTTCTGGCCTCAATAAAAGAGGCACTAGAGCACCCTGAGGAAGCCCTGCTTGATTTGTAAATACACCCTGTTTGGCTAAATTTTCATTTATGTAGCCTGTCGCTGGCTGTAAATAAATTAAATGCCAAACATATTATTTTCAGTGAGTTGAGCGAGACGCACCGTGCCTGCTATAAATGACTTAGAGCTGCCATTTTCGGCTGCCGTCTAGTGGTCCTCCCATATGTTATAATTACACCCCATTGTTGGGATGGGCGAAAGTGGCGGAATTGGTAGACGCACTGGATTTAGGTTCCAGCGCCGTGAGGCGTGAGAGTTCGAGTCTCTCCTTTCGCACCAATCACATGTTTTATGTAGTCTCATAAAGCATCAAACACAAGTAAATACAATTAGTTATCTAAAATACACGCCTCACAGCGTGTCTTTTTAATTTTAAGGAAAGCAAGTATGTCTAGTATAGAAATTATGAATGGGTTAGAGCGTCGTCTCAGTGCGTCTATTCCTGTAGAGCTAATTCATAGCGGAATGGACGCACGCCTAAAAAATGTGGCACGCACGGCTGAGGTTCCTGGTTTTAGACCAGGGAAGGCTCCCTTTAAGATTTTAGAGCAAAAATATGGTGCACAAGTGCAACAAGAGGCCCTGCAAGAAGCCCTGCAGCGATCTTTTGCAAAAGAGGCGCAAGCTAATAACTTAAAAGTTGTTGGTTACCCTGAATTTGATGTCAAGGAGACCGATCTTAATGCGGTGTGGGTTGAGTACACTGCAACTTTTGAGGTTTATCCAGAGGTGGTGTTGGGTGATATTGGCGCTGAGAGTGTGGAGCGAACGATTTACGACTTAAGCAATATCGATGCTGATGTTGACACTACGCTGGCCACTTTACGTAAACAGCATGCAATATTTGAAATGGTCGATCGTGCAGCGCAGAACGAAGATAGGGTGCATATTGACTTTAGTGGCCTCCTGGAGGGCAGGATATTTGAGGGTGGCGAGGCCAGAAACTTACCGGTATTGTTGGGTGTGGGGAGCTTGTTGCCAGATTTTGAAAAAACCATCATCGGAATGAAGGCCAGGGAAACAAAATCTTTCGATATGGTTTTTCCAGTGGATTACAAGGCGGAGAAGGTGGCCGGAAAGTCTGCAACATTTAATATTTCATTGCATAAAGTTGAAAAGCAAACCTTGCCGGAGATTGACGCTAGCTTTGCTAGGCTGCTGGGCGTAGAAGACGGCGATGTCAATAAGCTCAAGACAGAGATCCGTGATAATTTGAAGCGTGAAATAAAGCGCCGATTAATGCTGCGTAATAAAGATAGTGCGATGGCAGCTCTACTGAAGGTCGTGAGCTTGCAGATTCCCAAAGCTCTGCTGAACGCCGAAGCTCAGAGCTTAATGGAGCAAACCATGCGTGACATGAAAAAGCGTGGCATGGAGATGCCGAAGGGAGACGATTCATTACCGCTCGAATTATTTACTGAGCGCGCTGAAAAGCGCGTCAAACTTAGCTTGATATTGGCAGTTCTAATAGAGAAGCACAATCTACAAGCCAAGCCTGAACAAATTAAAGCGCTGGTTCAGGATTACGCGCAAAGTTATGACAATCCAGAGGAGGTAGTGCAGTGGCACTACAGCGATGAGGCTCGTTTGCGGGATGCCGAAAACTTGGTGCTGGAGGATAATGTGGTAACTTGGGTTATGGGTGCCGCCAAGGTGACCGAGAAGGCCGTGGAATTTAACGAGTTGATGGAGAATGCTGCGTGACACATAGCGAAATGCCTCAAGGCAATGAAGAGCCAAGCAATATCGGCATGATTCCAATGGTTGTGGAAACCAGCGGAAGGGGAGAGCGCGCATACGACATTTATTCACGCCTCCTTAAGGAGCGTATAGTTTTCCTGGTGGGCAATATAAATGATGCAACCGCCAACCTGGTGGTGGCACAATTGCTATTTCTTGAGTCTGAAAATCCAGATAAGGAAATTCATCTGTATATAAACTCTCCGGGTGGATCGATTTCGGCGGGGATGGCTATNNCACCTGGTGGATCTTTCACAGCCCTCACTGCTATTTACGACACTATGCAGTTTATAAAGCCGGACATTTCTACGCTATGTATTGGTATGGCGGCATCTATGGGTGCCTTTTTGTTGCAGGCTGGCACAAAAGGGAAGCGTTTTGTTTTACCAAACTCTACAGTCATGATTCATCAGCCGTTGGGAGGATTTCAGGGGCAAGCTACAGATATTGAAATTCATGCAAAATACATTTTAAGTTTACGTGAGCGCCTATATGCGCTCATGGCTCAGCATACCGGCCGAGCAGTTGAAGAAATAGCTCGAGACAGCGAACGCGATAAATTTTTGACTGCGATTGAGGCGGTAGAGTATGGCTTGGTGGATAAGGTGCTAGACAAGCGCCTTTAGTTCGTACCTTGGTCGCTAGTGTGAGTAATAAGAATAGTTGGGAGATATAAATGATGCTGGATAAAGGCAAAGGCGACAAATTATTGTACTGTTCGTTTTGTGGCAAAAGCCAGCATGAGGTGCGCAAATTAATTGCCGGACCATCCGTGTTTGTGTGTGACGAATGCATCGCACTTTGTAACGACATTATTCGTGAAGAAACCAATGGGCCCGAATCAGATAAGGGTGAGCAAGCTAACTTGCTTGTGCCGCACGATATTCGTGCGTGCCTGGATGAGTATGTTATCGGCCAAGAGCACGCGAAGAAAATTTTGGCTGTGGCGGTATACAACCACTACAAGCGCCTAAAAACTGACAACAAGGATGGAGTGGAGTTAGCCAAGAGCAATATTCTGCTACTGGGTCCAACTGGCTCCGGGAAAACCTTGCTGGCGCAAACTTTAGCACGACTACTGAACGTTCCCTTTGTGATGGCCGATGCAACCACCCTAACTGAAGCGGGCTACGTTGGAGAGGATGTTGAAAATATCATCCAGAAATTATTGCAGGCCTGCGACTACGATGTGGAGCGAGCGCAGCGTGGGATCATCTATATTGACGAGATTGATAAAATTTCACGTAAATCAGATAACCCATCTATCACCCGTGACGTCTCTGGCGAGGGTGTGCAGCAAGCGCTTCTAAAGTTGATTGAGGGCACCAAGGCATCCGTGCCGCCTCAGGGTGGGCGGAAGCACCCTAATACTGAATTTTTACAAGTAGACACAACTAACATCCTGTTTATCTGCGGCGGTGCCTTTGATGGCATGGAGAAAGTGATACTGAACCGCTCGGAGAGTGCTGGTATT
>DKNB01000010.1 GCA_002470125.1 Gallionellales bacterium UBA7399
TGTCGGCCGCACCGTAATAGACGACGACCTCCTCACCGTCTATCAGCACGCCTGACGGGAAGATAACGTTCTCCACGTCGCCCTTTAGTTCGTAATCCTTTTCTGGGATCAGGAACGGGCTGGACGTCCTGCCGATAACTTTTTGAGGGTTTTTGAGGTCCAGCAGCACCGCCTCGATCCCGAACACCCGATCCCGATCAGAGAAGTAGTTCTGGATGTAGGAGTAGACCAGAAGCCACCCAGCCTTTGTCTTGATGGGTGGCGCACCAACCTCCAGATGATCCGATGGGTGCCTAAGGAGCGGGATCACGTGACGGTCCGAGAACGCGTACCAGTCTTCCCAGTAGCAACCAGACCACATTTGCTCCTCGCTCTCAAAGAAGGCGATGGCTATCTTTGCCGGGGGTTTGTCTGTGTTGACGGTCAGGATCGCAACGAACTGACCATTAATTTTTTCTGGAAAGAGTGCCATCGCCTTCGAGTTAAAAGGGGTGACCGCATGCTTTTCTATCTCCTTGAAGTCGCGGGTCATCGCCAGCCCCACCCGGATTCCGTTGGCTCCGAATGGGTAGGTAGACAGGGCGGTATAGAAAATATAGTACTTGTCACCGAGCTTGGTGATTCTAGGATCCTCGCAGCCAAATTGTTCCCAGCGATGCTCCGGCTTGATCAGCTGCCTTCGATCTTCAAAGTGCACCCCATCGGTACTCGTGGCATAACCAATGGAGGACATGGACATCACGTTGCCGTACTGCGACTGCGGGAATGATTGTGCTCGGTACAGCAGGTGGTAGGTGCCACCATCCTGGGCCAGGCACGGATTAAATGCCGCCACCGCCTCCCACGCATGGTCCTTGTTGGGCAGCAGAAATGGGTTGTTTGCAATACGCTGTAGCTTATACATGTGCACCTCTTGCGTGAGTTGGGGCTCGTTGGGATGTGGTTGTAGATTTAAGTTGTGCGAGTAGCTGGTTGAGCTCGATGGTGGCCGCGCACACGGTCGTGTCGGCAGCACCGTAGTAAACAATCAAATCATCCTGTTTGATGACCGCGCCGCAGGCGTAAATCACGCCCGCCTTGAAGCCCTCGTTCTCATAGGGTGCGTCCGGCTCGAGCAGCGGGTAGGGGATGCGGCACAGTATCTTGTTGGGGTCGTCCAAATCTAGGAGCAAGGCGCCCAGCTTGTACCGGTTGGGGTCTTTGGTGTCCATGGCATGGTAGAAGGTCAGCCAGCCGTCTGCTGTCCTAATGGGTGGCAGTGCGACGCCACGCATCCAGTTGTCCCAGCGATCTACCACGTCACGCGACGAGTAGTGGCTGTCGACGTGGTCGCCCTGCTCAAAGCTCAACGTGTCCCGGTAGTCGATCAGCACCTCAGGCGACAGGCTGTGCAGGATCGCATAGCGCCCGTTGAGCTTCTCTGGGAACACGACCCAATTCTTATGGCACTGGTGCGGGGCCGAGATGAGTGACGCCTGACTCCAGTTCCAGCGTCGACCCAGGAAGTCGCTCACCGATATGGAGGTGAGTGCGACGCCCGGTGGGTGCACGCCATCGTAGGTGGTGTAGGTCATGAAGATGGTGTCACCCACCTGACTGAGTCGCGGGTCCTCGCATCCCGCCGCACTGATTCCTGACTGGTAGTTATAGCAGGACGACATCATCCTCTCCTGGTCGGTCGGCAGTGCACTCGTTGCAACGTACACCGGATCCGTCAGTCTCTCATTCACGTTGATGCCGTCCTCGCTTGAGGCGTAACCAAACGTGGACAACCCAGACGGGCCGATGGCCCGATAAATGAAGTGCACCTTGTCTTCCAGCATGATGGCGGCGGTGTTAAATACCGCGAGCGACTCCCACGGCCTGTCAGCACAAGGCTGCATGATCGGGTTGGCGCTGGCCCGCTCGAAAACAGCAAGGCTCTCGCCACTAGCGTCGCCCTCCTCCTGGTTGAGGGCAAACGCGATACGCTGTAGTTTATTTTTGACCTTAAAGTCAAAGACGACAACGTTGCCCTCTAGTGAGATTCGTTCTGGCTGTATTTTTTCTTCTGTCTCAAATAGGGTAAAGCTCGAACGCCTAGACAGCTGGCTATTTTTTTTGTGGTGCAGGAAGTCCACGTACAGCACGAATGGCTGCTCTCGATAATAAAATTCATACGACCCGTCCGGGACATCCATGCTGTCAAAGAGCGTGGGCAGCAGTTCTATTTTCTTTGTTCTGGTCATCGATAAATGGTCCTGTGATTAATAATACGTAGGCGACAACCAACCCGCAGCGGTGCGCGATGTGCGCGATGTGCACGCTACGCCTACGTGTGCTGATGCTATGTGCGGTGCACAACACAGGTAGCCCAATGACTACTTGACACTACTTTTTTGCGTTTTACAGACTAGATTTGCACAAATGTGAGCACTTGGACGGGGGTATTGGCGATAGCATACGTCGACGGGTCAGACACAGATGTCAAGGCCTGCAGTCATCCTGTTGTGCCCTGCTGCCATCGGTCGTGTACCCAAGTGCACTCTGGTTGTCGTAACTGGGTACTAGATTTAAGTCATGACACGCTACTCAATTTTACGAACTCAAGAGGTCAGGCATTCCATGAACGAAAAACAATTAAACGATATCGCGGTAGCGATTGTGTCAGAGCACAAAGGCATCCTGGCCGCGGACGAGAGCGCCCCGACCATACAAAAACGTTTCACATCGATTCAGGTGGAGTCGACCGAGGAAAACAGGCGACGGTACCGTGAGCTACTGCTCACCGCAAAGGGTATTGAGCAACACATAGGTGGCGTGATTTTGTTTGACGAGACGTTACGCCAAAAAACGCGTGACGGCGTCACGTTCGCCAGGGCGCTGTCAGATCGTGGCATCACACCAGGGATCAAGGTGGACAAAGGGACGAAGTCATTGCCGCTGCACCCAGGCGACAAGATCACCGAAGGCCTAGATGGCTTACGTGAGCGACTCCTGGAGTACAGACAGCTAGGTGCAAGATTTGCCAAGTGGCGTGCCGTGATAGAGATCGATGAGGTTAGTCTGCCCTCTGCGCACGCCATACACGCCAACGCACGCACGCTGGCAAGTTATGCAGCACTCTGTCAAGAGGTCGACCTGGTGCCCATCGTCGAACCGGAGGTGCTGATGGACGGATCGCACGGCATCGAGCGCTGCGAACGGGTTACCTCCCAGGTACTCGAGGCTGTATTTTTTGAGCTCGATGCCCACCGCGTCCTCCTAGAGGGGATCTTACTCAAGCCCAACATGGTTATCGCTGGCATGAAATGCATGCAACAGCCCAGCATAGAGGACGTGGCGGGATCAACACTACGCTGCCTGAGGCGTCACGTTCCGGCGGCCGTTCCCGGCATCGTGTTCCTGTCGGGTGGGCAGAGTGCCGAGAGTGCCACCGCACACTTAAACGCCATGAACATGATTGACAGTCATCCATGGGAGGTCAGCTTTTCCTATGGGCGCGCGCTGCAGGCCCCCGTTCTAAAGGCGTGGGGCGGCCAAGAAAATAATATTGCCCGAGCACAGGACGCACTACTTACCCGCTGCCAGCTAAATACCCTGGCGCGTCAGGGTCGTTATGTGTCACACATGGATGACTCTGATTGTTATACAACCCATCCCCTCCAATAAATGTCGTTACGTGTCACGCATGAAGAATGCGGCAGCACTTAAGCCTGTTTGATGAGTATCTAGGTAATGGAGGACTTTGCTATTGGCAGTGCGCCCAGCCTTCCGGTTACTAGATTTTTCATATACCGATGACAATTTTAATTACCCAGTGAATCCTGCCCCAAGCAACCTCAATCAAAATTATCACAAATTATGCAAAGTGAATTCATTTAATGCAAAAACACACACGGCCAAATAACTTGGTCGGTGCGCGCGATATGATGCGATGCCATTGCATGGAGTGTGATTAGATCGATAGCCAATCATCAGCCTTGATGCATATGTGCAACCCATACAACATGGGAACACATTAATATTTCTTATAAATTTAGGAGAGTGCACATGCTTAAAAAATCACTACACATCGCCGCAGCGTTAGTCACCCTTGCGCTCATCGTCCCCGCTCATGCTGCGGATGTCGCACAAGGTACCAACGATATTCGTCAAGACAGGCAGGAACTGCGTAAGGATCAGGCGGAGCTTCAAAAAGATGTTCAGAAGCGCAACGAGGATCGTCAGGAGCTCAGGAAGGACATCAGGACTGGCAACACAGCGGGCGCACAAAAAGAGCGTGCTGAATTACAAAATGACAACAAGGAAATCAGCAAGGACCACAAGGATATCAATAAGGACCGCAAAGACATACGCGAAGACAAAAAGAATCGCCGCCACGAACGCAAGGAGCATCACCAAGAGCACAGGGACCGCTAAGCTGACTTAAGGATATCTTGATTTATTTTTGAGTAAGGGGCCCGAGCAGCTTGGTGGCCCCACTCAAATAATCCGCCCTGAGTGACTGCCGCCAGACGACCGTGCAGCACACCAAAAATTCATGAAAAAAACACTCGCCACCCTTATCGCCTTACTCCTAAGCTGCGGCATCGTGTCTGCTGGTCCGCTAGAGGATGGGCTGGATGCCTACTCTCGTGGCAACTACACGACCGCATTGGGGCTGTTACAGGCACCTGCCACCCAGGGGAACGCTGCGGCCCAGAACGCTCTTGGTGTGATCTACACCAAGGGCCACAGGGTTGCCCAGGACCACAAGGAGTCGGTGAGGTGGTTCCAGCTCTCGGCAGCACAGGGCTACGCTGCGGCACAAGCAAATCTCGGCGGGATGTACTACAACGGCCGCGGGGTTGCGCAGGACGATA
>DKNB01000053.1 GCA_002470125.1 Gallionellales bacterium UBA7399
ACTTGCCACTCCCGATTGATAAACCAGAGACTGAACATTGTGGGAGCTGTGTGGCGTGCATTAAAGTGTGCCCAACTCAGGCCATTATCGCCCCTTATAAACTGGATGCGCGACGCTGCATCTCTTACCTGACAATAGAGCTAAAAGGCAGCATCCCCGTGGAATTTAGACCACTTGTCGGCAANNGAATCTATGGCTGCGATGATTGCCAAATGGCGTGCCCCTGGAATAGCTTCTCGAAAAAAAGCATCGAGCCAGATTTTGCTGTGAGACATGGCCTGGATGATATTGCATTGACCGAGCTGTTTGGATGGAGCAATCATAAGTTCAATGAAATTTTCTTGGGCAGCGCTGTTTATCGTATCGGTTACGAGCAATGGTTACGGAATGTCGCTGTGGCGTTGGGTAATGCGCCTAGTAACGCTGAGGTGTTGGGTGCATTGCAGGCGCGCGCCCAGGATACGTCGGTCTTGGTGCGTGAGCATGTGGCATGGGCCATCGAGCAGCACGCAAGTCGTTAGGTATTTGTTACGCCTCGTAGCTTCCATAGGATCAGCAATAGCCCCAGCATTGCCGCGATGGCGCTGCAAGAGTACATCACGGCAGCACCCCAGTGCTCCCATAGCAGGCCACTTAGTAGTCCGCCCACCATCCCACCCGCGCCGTAGGTTAGGCTGCCGAATAATGCTTGTCCTTTGGATTGATGTCGCCCCCGAAAAAACTTGTGTATCAGTACCATGGTTACCGCATGGAATGCACCGAAGCTGACCGCATGTAGCGCTTGTGCAAGCAACATCAGTGGCAGCGAGCTCACCCCCCACCCAATTAATAAAAAGCGTATCACTGCGCTCGCAAAGCTTGCGATCATCATTTGTGATAATGCGAGGCGTGGCAATAGCCACGGCATGGCAAAAAATACTACAATTTCGCAAATGACACCCAGCGCCCATAGCCAACCAACAGCACTTTTGGTGTATCCGCTTTCCACCAAGTAAATTGAGTAGAAGGTGTAGTAGGGTCCGTAGGCTACCGCCATCATGAAGCATGCACAAAACAGTGTCAGCACTTTCGGCCGTAACAATAAACGCAGAATGGGCTGATCATCAGTATGATGCTCTGGTATTTTTATGGATGGAATCTGACGTGCGAACAGGAGAATGCCTAGCTCTATAATGACACCTGCCCATAAGATCCAAGTTATGGCAACGTAGTCAAACGCGTAACCCAGCCCCAGTACTGCCATGATAAATCCAATGGAGCCCCATGATCGGATTCGTCCGTAAAGCGCGGTACGATTTCCTAGGTAGGTCAATGTGATCGCCTCTACCAATGGCATAGAGGCACTCCAAAAAAAACTCATCAATGTCATTGTGAGTAGCAATCCAATGAAATCGGTCGTGAAGAACACTCCTAGGTAGCTTAGGGCGCTACAGAATGCCGCTACCTGCACAACCGCAAGCCGTTTTCCTGTGTGATCGGCAAGCCACCCCCATAACGTGGGCGACAGCATTCTCATTATCGGTTGTACCGACATTAAAATAGCGATCTGGATTGCGTTGAAATGAATTGATTTTAAATACAGGCCCCAATAAGGTGCAAACATTCCCACAAAGGCAAAGTAAAAAAAGTAAAAGCCGGCGATACGCCAATGATAGTTTTTGTGGGAGTGCACAGGAATGGAATAAATGAGGCGGGTGAGCAGCTGTTATCTGTAATGCCTAGATTGTCTCACGGGAGTATAAATAATTTCGCACTACGCCCTTGAAATAAGAAAAATTATCCCCATTTTTACAGCACACATTTTTTTGGAAAATTATTTTGGAGAAACAGATGGAATCCGAGGAAAAGTCATCACAGCAGCCAGATCAAGTCACTGAAAATGAAGATATTAATAGCCAAGAGGTCGTGCTAAGCGTTGAGGAAAGACTGCAAGAGGCTGAGCGTAAAGCGCAGGATAACTATGATTCTTGGATGTACGCCAAGGCCGAAAGCGAGAACGTCCGTCGTCGGGCGCAAGAGGACGTCAGCAAGGCAAATAAGTTGGCGGTTGAGCGTTTTTCCAATGAAATGCTGACGGTCAAGGATAGCCTGGAGGCGGGGTTGGCTGTTGAGATCGCTACCGTAGAAAGCTTCAAGGGGGGCATGGAGCTGACCCTAAAGCAATTGGTTTCTGTATTTAATAAATTTAATATCAAGGAGATAGGCTCACTTGGTGAAAAGTTCGATGCTCACAAGCACCAAGCCATTGGCATGATAGACAGCGAGCAAGAGGCTGGCACAGTGGTTAGTGTGATGCAGAAGGGTTACCAGCTACACGATCGGGTGTTGCGTCCGGCGTTGGTGATGGTGGCCAAGGCAAAGGAGTAACAATCGCAGTCACGCAGGGCTATCTCGGCGCGCATTATTTTGTGGATTGCCGAGCAATAAACGCTGTCGCAGCACTTGAAATAAACAGGTGTCGCCCACAGATAGAAGCAGCGCAGGAATTTTAAAGACGTTTAGACATTACAAAAAAAGGAAAATATTATGGGTAAGATCATTGGTATTGATTTGGGCACCACAAACTCGTGCATCGCCGTCATGGAGAACGGCAAGCCTAAGGTGATCGAGAACGCAGAGGGTACGCGTACCACGCCATCAATTATCGCCTACATGGAGGATGGTGAGGTGATGATTGGCGCACCCGCTAAACGACAGGCGGTCACCAATCCAACAAACACACTATACGGTGTTAAGCGACTGATTGGCCGTCGTTTTGAAGAGCCGATGGTGCAAAAAGATATGGGTATGGTGCCGTATTCGATCGTCAAGGCGAAAAATGGTGACGCATGGGTCAAGGTTCGCGACAAAGATATCTCCATTCCCGAGATATCTGCGCAAGTGCTTATGAAGATGAAAAAGACCGCCGAAGATTATCTGGGCGAGTCGGTTAGCGAGGCCGTCATTACAGTGCCAGCCTACTTTAACGACAGTCAACGCCAAGCCACTAAAGATGCGGGTCGCATTGCCGGTCTAGATGTGAAGCGCATTATCAATGAACCTACCGCAGCTGCGTTGGCGTTTGGGCTGGATAAGCAAGAGGGTGATCGCAAGATAGCGGTGTACGATCTAGGCGGCGGCACTTTTGATGTCTCTATTATTGATATAGCAGCAATTGACGGCGAACATCAATTTGAAGTTCTGTCCACCAATGGCGATACCTTCTTGGGTGGTGAGGATTTTGATATGCGCGTCATTGAATTTTTAGTAGAGGAATTCAAGAAGGAGAGCGGTATTGATCTCAAGAAAGACATGCTCGCCTTGCAGCGTCTGAAGGATGCCGCTGAAAAGGCTAAGATTGAGCTGTCTTCCGCACAGCAAACCGAGGTGAGTCTGCCTTACATCACTGCAGATGCGGGCGGACCAAAGCACCTGGCCATAAAGATAACACGCGCTAAGCTTGAAAGCCTGGTGGAGGAGTTGGTTGCTCGTACTATAGGCCCATGTAGGACTGCCATGAAAGATGCGGGCGTCTCTAATGCTGATATTGCAGACGTTATTTTGGTTGGTGGCCAAACACGGATGCCAATGGTGCAAGAAAAAGTCAAAGAATTTTTTGGCAGGGAGGCGCGCAGAGATGTTAATCCCGATGAAGCAGTGGCAATGGGCGCAGCCATACAGGGTGGCGTGCTCCAAGGGGAGGTGAAGGATGTCTTGTTGTTGGATGTGACCCCGCTGAGTCTGGGTATTGAAACCCTGGGCG
>DKNB01000083.1 GCA_002470125.1 Gallionellales bacterium UBA7399
CCAACTGGGTGGCGCGGGAATGTTAATTGGATTGGGCGGAAGTGCGGCATCTAGTATGGATACTGGCGTCAATGCTGAAGACCTGGATTTTTCTTCGGTTCAGCGCGGCAATCCTGAAATGCAGCGTCGTGCACAGGAGGTAATTGATCGTTGCTGGCAAATGTGTGAGAAAAATCCCATATTATCTATACATGACGTTGGTGCGGGAGGGGTTTCCAATGCTCTGCCTGAGCTTGTTCATGGTAGTAAGCGTGGCGCTCATTTTGAATTACGTGCCATTCCATCTGAAGAGAGCAAAATGTCACCAATGCAAATATGGAGCAATGAGGCACAGGAGCGCTACGTACTGGCCATTGATCCTATTCGGGCCGATGAATTTAAGGCTATGTGTGAACGGGAGCGCTGCCCATTTGCGGTGGTTGGGCAGGTAATTGGTGGCGATCAATTGATTGTGCACGACGAGTTGTTTAAAAATAATGCGGTTGATATGTCCTTGTCGGTTTTGCTGGGAAATCCACCTAAAATGACACGGAATGTGAGTCGGAAAATTGTAAAGCATCCCGCATTTGATTCGAGCAATATCAGTCTCTCGGATGCGATAAAACGTATACTGCGCTTACCTTCTGTGGCTGACAAAACCTTCTTAATTAGCATCGGTGATCGTACTGTCGGCGGGCTAACTACGCGTGACCAAATGGTTGGGCCATGGCAAGTTCCGGTTGCGGATGTAGCAGTCACCTCGATGGGTTTTAGCACTTCGTTGGGCGAAGCATTTGCTCTGGGTGAGCGTACCCCATTGGCGGTATTTAATCCACCTGCCTCTGGTCGAATGGCTGTGGGGGAGGCGGTCACCAACATTGCAGCGGCACGTATTCGGAAAATTGGTGATATTAAGCTATCAGCCAACTGGATGGCTGCTGCTGGTCATCCGGGTGAGGATGTGGCACTTTTTGATACGGTGCGTGCCGTCGGTATGGAGTTGTGCCCGCAATTGGGCATTGCTATTCCCGTGGGAAAAGACTCCATGTCTATGCGTACGGTGTGGGACGAAGGCGCAGAACAAAAGTCAGTAACCGCACCATTGTCACTCATCGTGACAGCCTTTGCGCCGTGCATTGACACAAGGTCAACATTGACCCCACAACTAACAATTGACTTAAATACAACGCTATTACTAATTGATTTAGGAGAAGAAAAAAATAGAATTGGAGGTTCTGCCCTGGCACAGGTTTACAAGCAAACAGGAAATGTTGGACCGGATTTAGATGACCCAAGCAAACTAAAAAGTTTCTTTGGTGCCATACAGCGACTAAATGCCGAGGGCAAGCTTTTGGCATACCATGACCGCTCGGATGGCGGGGTCTTCACCACCCTGTGCGAAATGGCATTTGCGACACATGTTGGATTAACTATAAATATTGATCGATTGCGAGGCGATGAGTTAAGTATATTATTCAACGAAGAGCTTGGCGCAGTAATACAGGTGTCCAATGTGGATTTGCAGTATGTGCTGGATCTTCTGCGTAATGATGAGCTTTTAACGGTAAGTCCGATTGCCAAAATAAATACAACCAGCACCGTGGATATCGTGCGTAATGGCAAGAGCTTGTTTAGTGATACCGGAATTAATTTGAAGCGTATTTGGTCTGAGACAACTTACCAGATGCAGAGATTACGTGACAACCCAATCTGTGCACAGCAAGAGTATGACCACATCCTAGACGAGAGCGATCCGGGCTTGCATGCCAACCTTACTTACGATCCAAGCAAAAATATTATAACGCCTGCGTTGTTAAAAGCACGTCCAGCAATCGCGATTTTGCGCGAGCAAGGTGTAAATGGTCACGTTGAGATGGCGGCAGCATTTGATCGCGCTGGATTCTCGGCGGTGGATGTGCACATGAGTGACATCATCGCTGGCCGTGTGAAATTAACAGGCTTCAGAGGTTTGGCTGCCTGTGGCGGGTTTTCCTATGGGGATGTATTGGGCGCCGGGGAGGGGTGGGCAAAGTCAATATTATTCAACCTTCGTGCACGCGATGAGTTTGAAAATTTCTTTAATCGTGACGATACGTTTGCCCTGGGAGTTTGCAATGGCTGCCAAATGATGAGTAACTTATATACAATCATTCCGGGTGCAGAGCATTGGGCGCAGTTTTCACGCAACCTATCTGAGCAATTTGAAGCCCGTTTTGTTATGGTTGAGGTGCAACGCTCACCCTCAATTTTGTTTGATGGTATGGCAGGAAGTTTTATGCCAATTGTGGTTGCTCATGGCGAGGGGTACGCTAGCTTCAATAATGAGAGGCACGCAAAAATGGCACAGCGATTAATCACAATGCGCTACGTTAATAACTACGGCCAACCCACAGAAGTCTATCCACTTAATCCAAACGGATCGCCACAGGGTGTCACTGGGTTAACCACACCAAATGGGCGGTTTAGTATCATGATGCCGCATCCGGAAAGATTATTTAGGGCGATACAGCACTCTTGGTACCCACGGGAGTGGGGGGAAAATGGGGCGTGGTTAAGAATGTTTCAAAATGCGCGAAAATGGGTTAATTAGTGACCTGTAGAAATCAAAACAAAAAAGCGACCGAAGTCGCTTTTTTGTTGTCCTAGCTACGCGCTATTCAATTTTTGCCTTGGCGCGCATATCAACAATAGTCTTTTGTATACCCTGCTGTTGCAGGGATAGCGTGATTTTTCCTTTGAGGTCCCTGTAGGACGGGAACTTGAAGTCCCGAACGTCATCTACTTTAATTAGATGCCACCCATCTTCAACCTTTATTGGTGAGCTTACGCCCCCTTTTTTGAGATTGACGAAGGCATCTGCAAACGTGGGTATAAAGTTAGTTGGCATGACCCAACCCAGAGAGCCGCCCTTGTCTTTTGAGCCAGGGTCCAGGGAGTATTTTTTTGCTAGATCTTCAAACTTTGCACCTTTTTTTATTTGAGCGGCAATTGATTTGGCCTCGCTCTCGTCTTTGGCCAAAATGTGACGCAAACCATACTCCTTGCTACCTGCTTCTTTTTTTAGCGCCTCGTACTCCTTTTTGATTGCATCTTCTGTGACGGGATGATTCTTGATGTGATCCTGAAGAAATGCATTGACTAAAACAGTCTGTCTGGCCAGCTCAAATTGACTAATCGTTTCTGGTTGCTTGTCATAACCGCGCTGTATCGCCTCCTGCGCCATTATTTCGCGGTTAACCAGGTAATCTTGAGTAGATTTTCTTTGCTCTGGTGTATCTGGCTTACCCTGCAAGGCGGCAGCCTTGATAAGTAGATTTACTTGCGCCTGTGGTATAGCGACACCATTAACCACTGCCGCAGGTTTTTCTTGGGCGTAAGCCTGATTAACGGAAAGCGTAAGGCATAAACTACAGATATAAAACTTTAGCAATCTAAACATTATTTCGATACTCCTTTAGGATTTTCAATTAACAACTTAATTTAATTCTTCTGGCGTGTGCGCGACAATAGCCAGCGCATGGATATCATGCTTCATCATTTCTCCAAGCGCAGTGTATATCATGCGATGTCGCGAGACAGTGGGCTTCCCATCAAATTGATTGGATACAATTAAAAGGTGGTAATGCCCACCACCTCCGCGGGCTCCCACATGGCCAGCATGCTTATGGCTGTCATCGACAATTTCGACTTGAGTGGGCTGCAACACCTCAAGAAGAGCGTTCATTTGGCCTATGCGATCAGCTGTGGAGCAAATCATGTTGGGAATATCCTTCTAAACGGCTTGATTATAACTTCTTCGTAAACTCCAGTGGTTGTATACGGATCAGCTTGTGCCCATGCCTCTGCATCACTCAAGGTATCAAATTCAGCCACTATCAAACTACCTGAAAATCCAGAGGCACCCGAATCAAATGCATCCGCAACAGGGAAGGGTCCGGCCAAAATTAGGCTACCCTTATCCTGTAGCACCTGAAGGCGTGCCACGTGCTCAGAGCGCACAGCAAGACGCTTTGTGAGGCTGTCTGGCACATCTTTGCCAACGATGGCGTAGAGCATCAACCGTTTCCTTCGTGTGTATATTTTGTTAGCAACATAGCCTGGAACACTATGAATAGCAACATCATGCCGGTAGTGCCAAAAATTTTAAAATTAACCCATGCGTCCGTGGAGAAATTAAAGGCAACATATAAATTGACAACACCAAGTACAGCAAAGAAGATTCCCCAGCTCAAATTAAGCTGACCCCACACCCTCACTGGCAGGATTATTTTTTCTTGTAGCAGGGTGCGCATAAGGTTTTTCTTTAAGAGCAAATTAGAGCCAATTAATATCGCCGCAAATAACCAGTACAGGATAGTGGGTTTAAATTTGATATATGTTTCATCATGAAGAGCTAGCGTCGCGCCGCCAAATATAGCGATGATGACGAAACTCACCCAGAGCATGGTATCAACCTTGCCGTGTCGCCATTTAACCCAGATGATTTGAATGACGGTAGCGGCGATTGCGGTACCAGTGGCAACGTAGATGTTAAATACCTTAAAGGCGATAAAAAACAACAGAACTGGGAATAGATCAAATAGCATTTTCATGACGAGATATTATGCCGTGGAAATTATTTTTGGTCTAGTGTTAAGGCGGCGGAGTTGATGCAATAGCGCAATCCGGTGGGCTTCGGACCATCTTTGAAGACGTGACCGAGATGGGCATCGCAACGAGCACACAGAACCTCATCGCGCTGCATTCCGTGACTAACATCCGTTTTTACTGTAAGTCTGTCTGGCTCACAAGACTGCCAAAAGCTTGGCCAACCGCTCCCGGAGTCGTACTTTGTGTCTGAATGAAACAATGCATTGCTACAACATACGCAGCGATATAGGCCGCTGTCATTGCAATCCCAGTATACCCCAGTAAAAGCTGGTTCGGTGGCAGCCTGACGACATACGTCATACTGCTCCGAACTAAGCTCAGCGCGCCATGCCGTATCTTTTTTATACACCTTCTTGTCCATGATTCAGATTGAAATTATTGATTGAGCTCAGTATTGTTATACGGGCAGTGACTGCATAAATTGCAGCACCTCTTGAGCGTGTCCATCTGCTTTTATACCGCGCCACTCCTTAATCAAAAAACCATCGCAGTTAATTACAAAGGTGCTACGTTCGATACCCTTGATCTGCTTTCCATATAAGTTCTTTAACTTAATTACACCGAACTGATCGCATACCGCTGCCTCTGTGTCTGACAGCAGAGCAAATGGTAAAGTAAACTTGGCCTTAAAGGCCTCATGTGATTTTAGATCATCACGCGAGACGCCCACAACCTCACAATTTATTTTTTTAAAATCTGCATACAGATCACGAAATTGCTGGCTTTCCGTAGTGCAGCCAGGGGTGTCATCTTTAGGGTAGAAATAGATGACCAGTCGCTTGCCGCGTGTCGAAGAGAGCTTGAAAATTACCCCAGAAGTGGCAGGTATTGCAAAATCAGCAACAATTTGATTGAGTAGCATTGTGAGGAATCTCCTAATATCGGGGCGTACCACGTTGGTGAAAACTCTGCCCAAAGTAAGTGTCTCACGAATTAATATGTGCGGGCGATGTTGTTTTTAACAAATTGAATTTATTCAAATTAGTATAAATCATACGGCCTAAAGTTGTAGTGCCATCACTGGTGACAATGCATCAAAAAATTCGACATATCCTCTAGTTCGACCCCACCATGCCCAGAGCCAGCGATAGTCACGCCAGATTTAAAGTTGATAACTCAGCCTGAATAATCTAGCTTTTGTAAGAATATGTTGCTATATTGAGACGAGCTGCTAATCATCATTCACTTTGGGATGACTTGATACAGCCATAAAGCGCGGTATTTTTAAACTAAATGGAGTTATAACTATGAACAAAGCAGAACTGATTGAAGCGGTAGCCAAGTCCACAAAAAGCACTAAGGCAAGTGTTGAAGGCACCTTGAATGCTTTGATAGTCGCTATACAAGCATCCCTAGTAAAGGGTAACAATGTACAGCTGATTGGTTTTGGCACTTTCGCAGTTGAACAACGCGCTGCTCGAATTGGTCGCAACCCAGCTACAGGTAAGGAGCTGAAGATACCAGCTAAGAGAGTTACGAAATTTAAAGTTGGTAGCAAGCTAAAAGAAGCGGTTGCTGGCAAAGGTGGTAAAAAGAAATAATTAGTTAGGCTCAGGCACACCCATAATCTTGGATGTGCCTGTGGCTACTTACTAAGTAAGTCAACGTATTCCGCGCCTCCCGTAGCATCCTCCCGGCTGTTGTTTTTGTAGCTCATCCAATCGTTGAGATAACCATCGCGTTGTTGGCAATTCACGTCTTTATTGTGAAGGTGATTAATTGCAGCTTTTAACAGATGGCCATGATTTAGCGATATAATTGCGGATTGTAGTTCAAGCGCTGGCTAACGCTGCGTGCGCATAGTTTTCTACATATATCCATCTAAATCATTTACTTATTTATAATAAGTGCAACCAAATTAAGATAATCAGAAATAGTAAACATATAGATGCAGCATATTCGTAATTTTTCCATTATTGCCCATATAGACCATGGAAAGTCCACCCTTGCAGATCGTATTATTCAGCTGTGTGGAGGCCTCTCTGATCGCGAAATGGAAGCGCAGGTTCTCGATTCGATGGACTTGGAGCGGGAGCGTGGCATTACCATAAAGGCGCAGACGGCTGCTCTGCAATACAAGGCGAAAGACGGCAACATATACAACCT
Organism: Gallionellales bacterium UBA7399; assembly: GCA_002470125.1. Taxonomy (GTDB): domain Bacteria; phylum Pseudomonadota; class Gammaproteobacteria; order Burkholderiales; family Gallionellaceae; genus Nitrotoga. The sequence continues at coordinate 6,736 of DKNB01000083.1, forward strand.
GAACTTAATCGACACACCGGGTCATGTGGACTTTTCTTATGAGGTGTCGCGATCCTTGACTGCTTGCGAAGGAGCGCTGCTGGTCGTCGATGCATCTCAGGGTGTAGAGGCGCAAACAGTAGCCAACTGTTACACCGCTCTTGATCTTGGGGTGGAGGTGGTGCCAGTCTTAAATAAGATTGATTTACCATCAGCCAATCCAGAAAATGCCATTGAGGAGATTGAGGAAGTTATTGGTATTGATGCGCAGAACGCGACGCGTTGCTCAGCCAAGACAGGAGTGGGCGTGCACGATGTACTGGAAGCCCTGATTGCTAAAGTGCCAGCTCCCGAGGGAGACCCAGCCGCACCATTGTGTGGGTTAATTATAGATGCGTGGTTTGATAACTACGTAGGCGTAGTTATGCTGGTGCGTATTTTTAATGGAACACTGAGGCCAAAGGATAGGATTTTACTAATGGCCACCGGTGCGCAACACCTAACCGAGCACATCGGTGTATTTACGCCAAAATCGCAACCACGTGAAATTCTGACTGCCGGCCAGGTCGGCTTTGTTATTGCCGGCATCAAGGAGTTAAAGGCGGCCAAAGTTGGTGACACCATCACGTTGGTAAACAGGCCAACTGCCATCGCCCTGAAGGGCTTCAAAGAGGTGCAGCCGCAGGTCTTTGCGGGACTGTTTCCAGTTGAATCAAATCAGTACGAAGCACTACGAGATTCACTAGAGAAACTTAGATTGAACGATGCCTCATTGCAGTATGAGCCAGAGGTATCACAAGCACTAGGATTTGGTTTTCGTTGTGGATTTCTGGGGCTCCTGCACATGGAGATTGTTCAAGAGCGCTTAGAACGCGAGTTCGATATGGATTTGATTACCACCGCACCCACCGTTATCTACGAGGTGATGCAGCGCGACGGAACATTGCTCGTGGTAGACAATCCATCAAAAATGCCAGACCCTTCCAAGATTGAGGAGATTCGAGAGCCTATCGTAACGGTCAACCTCTATATGCCACAGGAGTATGTTGGTGCGGTAATCACCCTCTGCACTCAGAAGCGTGGCTTACAGCGTGACATGAGCTACCACGGCAAGCAGGTGTTATTGGTTTACGAGATACCTATGGCGGAAATCGTACTAGATTTCTTCGATCGACTAAAATCCATTTCGCGTGGGTACGCGTCTATGGACTACGAGTTCAAAGAATATCGCCCTGCCGATGTTGTCAAAGTTGATATGCTAATTAACGGTGAGAAAGTGGATGCACTGGCGATTATATTGCATCGTAGCAATAGTCAATTTCGTGGCCGCGAAGTGGCTGCCAAGATGCGTGAACTTATTCCTCGACAGATGTTTGATGTGGCGATTCAGGCTGCCGTGGGTTCAAATATTATCTCTCGTGAGAATGTTAAGGCCTTACGAAAGAATGTGCTGGCCAAGTGCTACGGGGGTGACATTTCACGCAAACGTAAGTTACTAGAGAAGCAAAAGGCGGGGAAGAAGCGAATGAAACAGGTGGGTAACGTTGAGATTCCCCAGGAAGCTTTTTTGGCTATACTGCAGGTGGGCGACAAGTAGCATAACAACAGGGATTCAGGATGGATTTTGCTTTGATTATGTTTGTGCTATTGCTGGTCACCGGCTGCCTGTGGTTGCTGGATCGTCTGTTGCTACAACCAAAACGAGAGGTGTCCGCCAAGGAGCCTTGGTGGGTAGAGTACTCAAAAAGTTTCTTCCCCGTTATCTTGGCGGTATTTTTATTGCGCTCATTCTTGGTTGAGCCGTTCAAGATACCATCAGGATCAATGATACCCACGCTACAAGTGGGCGACTTTATTGTGGTTAATAAGTTTGCCTACGGTATTCGTCTGCCTATCATTGGAACAAAGTTATACGCGATCAATTCCCCGGCCCGTGGCGACGTGATGGTGTTCCACTACCCAGAAAATCCATCACTGGATTACATTAAGCGAGTAGTTGGATTGCCCGGGGACCGCATTTTATACCGTAATAAGGTGGTGTTTGTGAATGAGATTCCACAGGAGCAACAGCCTGATGGTGATTACAATTATATTGAGTCCACGTTAAACTTTGTGCACGCTGAGCGTCGCAAAGAGAGTCTAACCGGACGCACACATTCAATACTAATGAATCCGGAGGCGCCCAGCATACACCTAAGCTCGGTGGCAGAATTTCCACACCAAGAGAGCTGTCGTTATAACGACAGCGAGCTACGCTGCACGGTTCCAGCCGGACATTATTTTATGCTTGGAGACAATCGTGACAACAGTCGAGATAGTAGGTACTGGGGCTTCGTGCCGGACAAAATGATAGTTGGTAAGGCCTTTATGGTGTGGATGAATTTTAATGATCTAAAACGTATTGGCTTATCCATCAATTAATTATGGCTCGCTTGTAATGCACCACACCCACCCATGCAGTCAAATAATTTTTGTTAGGTGTGACCGTGGTTGCTGGCTATGGTCAGCCAAAGCAAATGGGGGATAAACAGTCGATGAGCCGCGACTCACTATGCACTGCGATTGGCTATTCCTTTACGCAATCTAAGCTACTGGAACGCGCCCTGACGCATCGCAGTTACAGTCCGGAACACAACGAGCGCCTGGAATTTCTAGGCGACAGTGTGCTCAACTGTGTCGTAGCTAAGTACCTATATGATACCTACCCAAGTTTACCGGAGGGCGACCTGTCTCGTCTGCGATCCAACCTCGTTAATCAGCAAACCCTATTTACTCTAGCTCAACAATTGCATCTGGGTGAACTATTATTGCTGGGAGACGGGGAGCGCAAGAGCGCCGGATTCCGCCGCCCGTCTATACTTGCTGATGCCATGGAGGCCCTGTTTGGTGCCGTACTGCTAGATTCCAATTTCATTGCAGCGCAAAAGGTTGTGTTGCAAATGTATGTCCCGCTTATTGGGCAAGCAGATGCACAAATGTTATGCAAAGATTACAAAACATTGCTGCAGGAATGCCTACAGGGGAAGCGGTTTAAGCTGCCAAAATATACTGTCATTGCAACTCAAGGGGAGGCGCACGCACAGCTATTTCAGGTTGAATGTAAGATAGAGCAATTGCAAATTTGTACGCTTGGCAAGGGCAGCAGTCGTCGTGTTGCGGAACAAGTTGCAGCAGAGACCGCTTACCATCACATTGAAAAAATACCATGAGCTCACATGGATTCCGTAGTGGGTTCATCGCTATTATTGGCCGCCCAAATGTGGGTAAGTCAACGTTACTCAATCATTTGATTGGTCAAAAAATAAGCATCACATCACGCAAGGCACAAACAACACGTCACCGTATTTCTGGAATACTGACTGAAGAGCTTGCGCAATTTGTATTTGTAGATACACCAGGATTTCAAACGACTCACCTGAACGGTTTAAATCGTGGTTTAAATCGTGTAGTGACCAGCAGTCTGCGCGATGTGAGTGTTGTCTTGTTTGTTATTGAGGCGCTGAATTTTGATGAGCGTGACAGCCAGGTGCTGAAACTTTTGCCGCAAGAGATACCAGTCTTGCTGGTCATTAATAAAATAGATAATCTCGAAAGCAAGCTTGAATTGCTACCATTTATGCAATTGATGGCAAAGCAGCGTGACTTTTCAGCCATTGTACCGGTGAGCGCAAAACGAGATACGCAGCTAGATACCCTGTTGGATGCTATTCGACCATACTTGCCAGAGGGTGACAAAATATACCATGAGGACGAAGTGACGGATCGCAATGAGCGATTTATCGCTGGTGAATTAATACGCGAGCAAATATTTCGCCTTACCGGGGATGAGTTGCCTTACTCGGTGAGCGTAGTCATCGAGCAATTTAAGGTTGAAGGGAAGCTTCGCCGTATTCACTCAGCCATTCTCGTGGATAAAGATTCACACAAGGCAATGTTAATTGGCAAGAATGGTGAAAAATTAAAGGAAATTGCCACACAAGCACGATTGGCCATGGAGAGACTCTTTGATGGCAAGGTTCATCTTGAGGTGTGGATTAAGGTGCGCAGTGGTTGGGCGGACAATGCGTACGTGTTAAAGAGTTTGGGATACGATTAGCTGGTGCACTATTTCACGTGCATGCCGATAAATTTCACTCGCTCAAGCCGCTGATCAATCGAGCTCATTGATTCATCACAGTCCACCCGTGTGGCAAAAATGAAAGGAACTGAGGTAAATTGCAGTCGCACAAAAAAAAGCTAGAGAATGAACCCGCTTTTGTTCTGCACAGCTACCCGTACCGCGAAACGAGTCTGATTCTGGAGGCGCTAACACGACAACACGGTCGTGTGGCCTTAGTTGCACGTGGCGCAAGGCGCCCGAGATCGATATTACGTGGATCGCTAATGAGCTTCCAGCCGTTGACGTTAAGCTGGTTTGGAAAGCATGAGTTGCGTACTCTGCATAGTGCTGAATGGCAGGGTGGGCAACCTCAACTATATGGAAAGGCGTTGCTGTGCGGTTTGTATCTGAACGAATTGCTGCTAAACCTAATGGTGCGTGACGATCCGCACGAAAAGTTATTTGATTGCTATAGGCATGCCGTACAGAGGCTGGCAAACGAGGGCGACCACGCAAGCATATTGCGTTGTTTTGAAAAACATTTGCTACAAGAGCTGGGTTATGCGTTATTGTTAACAGGGGAGGCTGATAGCAATGAGCCAATTGACCCAAGTGTCACATATTGCTATGTATTTGAGCGTGGTGCGGTACGCGCTACATCAAGCAGCCTGAATAAACTGGATGCGTCGGTAGGCGTGTTAATTCTGGGGAAGACATTGCAAGATATTGCTTCCGATGATTACTGTGACACCCTAAGTGCGCTGCAAAGCAAGCAATTAATGCGCATGCTACTTAACCAGTATCTTGCAGGGAAGTCTTTACACACTCGGGAACTAATAAAGGATTTGCAGAGAATATGATCAAGCTGGGACTTAATATCGATCACGTTGCCACGTTACGTCAGGTGCGAGGCACAAGCTACCCAGATGTCATTCAGGCGGCACTAAGTGGCGAGGCGGCCGGCGCAGACATAATTACACTACATTTGCGTGAAGATCGTCGGCACATCCAAGACAGGGATGTCGAGATCTTGCGCGACGTCTTGAAGACACGCATGAATCTTGAGAGTGCAATTACCGAAGAGATGATTGCTATTGCCTTACGCATCAAGCCGCACGATATCTGTTTTGTACCAGAACGACGTGAGGAATTAACTACCGAGGGCGGATTGGATGTGCTGGGAAATTTTGATAATGTGAAACGCGCTTGCGAGCGCTGCACGGCGGCAGGCATTCGCGTATCATTATTCTTGGATGCTGATGAGAGTCAAATAGATGGGGCGCGGAAGGCTGGCGCGCCAGTAATAGAGATACACACTGGCAAATACGCCGATGCAACAAGCCCACAACATCGGGCGGAAGAATTGGCGCGTATTCAGCGCGCCGCATTGCATGCAAATACTCTTGGGCTGCAGGTCAACGCCGGACATGGATTGAATTATTGCAACGTACAGCCCATTGTCACAATCCCCAATATCTGCGAACTTAATATCGGACACGCCATAATTGCTGAGGCGCTATTTGTTGGCTTGGAAGAGGCCGTTAGAAAAATGAAGTCTTTGCTCGTCGGCGGTTCGGTATAGCTATGAATGCTCACTTGTCATGATCTACGGTATCGGCACAGACATTGTTCCATACGCACGCATAGTTGCAATCCATAAAAACTATGGGGAGCGCTTTGCGCAGAAAATCTTAAGTCATCAGGAGCTATCGGAATACCACTCGAACAGGGATCCGGCGCGTTTGCTCATGAAGCGCTTTGCCGCCAAAGAGGCGCTAGCAAAAGCGATGGGTAGCGGTCTGCGTCACCCCGTGGCCTTACAAAAAATTAGTGTAATCCATGACGAGCTTGGCAAACCTGTTTTTAAATTTGATGACGAATTGGCTGTATACATCAAGCATCTTGGCGCCACGCATCATCACCTAAGCATTAGTGACGACAGTGATGTTGCCGTAGCCTTTGTAGTCCTGGAAAAAAATGAAAGTTAGATTAAAAGTGTCAGCAAGGGAAATAAAATGGGAATAGGTCCATGCATGCTAGATGTTGCAGGGATTTCGCTCACCAAGGAGGATGAGGCGCGCCTGCGTCATCCGTTGGTGGGTGGGGTGATACTTTTTTCTCGTAATTACGAGTCTCCGCGTCAGCTGGCACAGCTGACGGCAAGTATTCGTGCACTTCGTGATCCGCCATTGCTAATTTCTGTGGATCACGAAGGTGGGCGAGTGCAACGCTTTGTTGATGGCTTTACACGTATCCCACCCATGAGAGAACTTGGCAACATTTGGAACGAGCATCCACGACATGCCGTGCACCTTGCAAAGCAGGTGGGTTACGTACTGGCCGCAGAATTACGTGCCTGCGGGGTCGACTTTAGCTTTACCCCAATACTGGATGTAGACTTTGGTGCCAGTAAGGTAATCGGAGATCGCGCCTTTCATTCTGAACCACAGGCTATTACAGAGCTCGCGCATGGCCTGATGATCGGACTTAAGCAGGGTGGGATGGCTACTGTCGGCAAACACTTCCCGGGACATGGCTATGTACATGCCGATTCACATCTTGAGATACCAATAGATGAACGTAGCTATGTCGATATTGAGTTATGCGACCTGGTCCCATTTCGCCAAATGATCAATTTTGGCTTGACTGCAATTATGCCAGCACACGTTATTTACCCAAAAGTAGACAAAGATCCAGCCGGCTTCTCTGCGGTATGGCTCAAAACCATCCTGCGTGGTGAGCTGCGTTTTGAGGGATGCATCTTTAGTGATGACCTCAGCATGGAAGGTGCTACGGTAGCGGGTGGAATTTTGCAGCGCGCGGAGGCATCCTTATACGCCGGCTGCGACATGGTTTTGGTATGCAATCAACCGTCCATGGCAGACGAGCTATTGGTTCAGCTGAAGTGGGATATGCCGGCGACCAGCAAGGCACGCCTGACCAGAATGCGTGGGCACCACCATTCTGATACCTGGACCGAATTGCATCAGCGTGCAGATTTTATAAAAGCAGTACACGAGGTCGGTACCATAGGTGCAGGCACGGAAGAGCTACCTTTTTCCTAGCGGGTCACCGAAGGCGATCATCAGAGAATGACATGCACGACATAAAGCCTGGCCAATCAATTGACCTGCTCAAAGAGTTACACATCCTAACCCGAGACGGGAGGATGAATCAGGATTCCAGGCGCAAGCTCAAGCAGGTCTACCACCTCTTTCAGTTCATCAATCCACTGCTAAGCGAGATATGGCAAGAGCACGGGGGTGTTCAGCTGGTTGATCATGGGGCCGGAAAGTCTTACCTGGGATTCATTTTGTACGACTTATTTTTTAAGACGTTGTCGAGCGCATCCCACGTATACAGCATAGAGTCGCGCAGTGACCTGGTTAGTCGTTCACAGGAGCTGGCGGCACGACTAAACTTTACAGGTATGTCATTTCTAAATTTGTCGGTAGAGCAGTCCATCACCTCAGGTAACTTGCCCGTCAAGGTGGATATCGTTACAGCGTTGCATGCGTGTGATACCGCCACCGATGACGCAATACGTTTTGCCATCAAAAAGCACGCCAAGTATGTTGTGTTGGTCCCATGCTGCCAAGCGGAAGTGGCGGCAGCACTTAAAAGGCGAAAAGGTGAGGAGCTGGCAAAAAATACACTGACTGAATTATGGAGACACTCCATACACACCCGCGAATTTGGCAGTCATATCACTAACGTATTGCGTTGTCTGCAGCTGGAGGCTCATGGCTATCAGGTTACCGTGACCGAGCTGGTGGGGTGGGAACACTCCATCAAAAATGAGCTCATCATTGCAACCCTGAAGGGCCTGCCGAGCCAGCGGATGGCTGGACGCCTTAGTGAAGTGCTGCGAACCTTGGGCCTAGAAGAAATGCAAAAACGTTACTTTACAGATGCGTAGCATTCCACACGCACACAAATATGGATATCCTACGCCATAACAAATCGGGCGGTGGATAAGGCTTTTGCTTGACCTGCCTGCAGTTCCCGCTATAATTGCCATCCGTTTAAACCTTGCTCCACCACTACGCATAGTGGGGGGCTACATATCCATAAGGAAAATTAATGCGACATTATGAAATTGTATTTATAGTGCACCCAGATCAGAGCGAGCAAGTGCCCGCCATGATTGAGCGTTACCGCACCCTAGTAACAGCGAAGAATGGCTTGATTCATCGCCTAGAAGATTGGGGTCGGCGCCAACTGGCGTATCCAATTCAAAAAATTCACAAAGCACACTACGTCTTGATGAACATTGAATGTGATCAAGATGTCTTGAACGAGATGGAGCATGCATTTAAGTTCAATGATGCCGT
>DKNB01000056.1:0-156 GCA_002470125.1 Gallionellales bacterium UBA7399
GGATACGCTTAAGGATACGCTACCGGTCAGCATGGCTGCGGTCCGACTTGGGTTGGCTGAAGTGGTGCTGCGGGGTCGCTTTCAGGTTGTCCCAGGCAAGCCCATGCTAATTTTAGATGTGGCGCACAACCCTCACGCGGCACGCTCACTGGCGGG
>DKNB01000056.1:187-5209 GCA_002470125.1 Gallionellales bacterium UBA7399
TTGGCCAGCATGCCGCCGTGTCAAACAACTTTTGCGGTGTTCTCAATGCTTGCGGACAAGGATAGGATGGGTGTGGTGCGAGCACTCAATGAGCAGGTTGACGTGTGGCTGGTGGCAGGTATGAGCGTGCCACGTGGCGCAGCGGCTAGTGAGCTAGTCAAAGATTTAAATGTAAGGGGCTCGGTGCTACTGTTCGAAACAGTTGCAGATGCGCTACAGCATGCCTGTCATAAGGCCCTTGAGAATGATAGAATCGTGGCATTCGGCTCTTTTCATACAGTGGCAGAGGTGATGCGCGCGGTTTCTGCCGTGCCCAATTTGCGTGGAGATGCATGATGTCAAAGCAGCTTATGGATGACGAGATTAATTTAAAGCGTCGTGCGAGGAGTCGTTTAATTGGCGCGATTGCGCTCACTGTGATCGTGGTGGCAGCGCTACCTATGCTGTTGGACGGCGAGCCCAAATCAGTAGGACAGGATATTGAGCTGCGAATCCCAGACAAGGATAAGGTTGGTGAGTTCATACCCAGGATGGCTGTCTCATCAGTTTCAGTCACTAGTGCCGTGAGCCCATCATCGGCCCCAGCCATCACCAATCCAGTGACGCAGAGCGCTTCCGCTACCATAAGCCAGGCGAGCACATCACCGCAGACGGTTGAGACCAAGCCAGTCACGACAAATCCAGAGACTAGACCTGTTACGAGTACGTCAACAGAGAAAAAGCGGTCACCACCACGCTTGGCAGGATTTGTGGTGCAGGTCGGTGCATTTGCAAATTCTGATACCGCGAATCAGCGTCAAAAAGAACTAAGCAGGCAGGGCATTAAGGCCTACACCGAGAGGGTGGGTGACAAGACGCGCGTGCGTGCCGGTCCTTATTCTACGCGTGAGTCCGCGGATGTCGTGTACAAAAAATTGGAGTCGCAAGGATTTAAGCCGACCGTAGTTGCGGTAGACTAGAACATGACATGGTTTGACTATGCTGTTGTCGTTATTGTCGTGTGGTCTGCGTTGTTGGGATGGTGGCGTGGCCTCGTGTGTGAGGCACTCTCATTGCTTGGCTGGGTGGCTGCCTACGCGCTGGCGCGCTGGCAGGCTGCAAATGTGGCAGAGCTAATTCCAGCGAATTTGGGGACGGAGGAGACTAGGGTCACGGTTGCGTTTGCCGTGCTCTTCGTCGCCACTCTGATCGCCAGCGGAGTTGTGGTGTGGCTTCTGTCAAAATTAACCAAACTGACCGGCCTGGGTTGGCTAGACGGCCTACTGGGCGGCTTATTTGGTATGTTGCGTGGGGCGCTGCTAGTCCTGGTTTTTGTGGTACTGGGGGGGCTGACTGAACTACCTAAAAAAACATTTTGGCGCGAAGCTAAGTTCAGCCAGCCCATGGAGCTTGCGGCCACGCGTAGTTTGCCCTGGCTGCCAGATAGTATGGCGCGCCATATCCACTTTGGGTTGCAGAGATGAATTTTGAGGTTAAAGTATGTGCGGTATTTTAGGGCTGGTCGCGCAGGCACCAGCCAATCAGGTTCTGTATGACGGCCTGCTGGTTTTGCAGCATCGCGGGCAGGATGCGGCAGGCATTGCCACCATAGAGGGAAACACATTCCATTTGCACAAAGGGAATGGCTTGGTGCGTGATGTCTTTAGGACGCGTAACATGCGAGCCCTTCGTGGCAATGCAGGAATAGCCCACGTACGCTACCCCACCGCAGGCTCCGCCATTGACCACAATGAGGCGCAACCTTTCTATGTTAATTCACCGTTCGGTATAGTGCTTGGACACAATGGCAACTTGACCAACACCGAGCAATTACAGCAAGATTTATTTTTAGAGGATAGGCGTCACGTAAACACCAACTCAGACTCTGAGGTGCTGCTCAATGTTTTGGCACATGAGTTGCAGGTCAACTCAACGATGCGCTATCGGCTTGATGTAAAGAATATTTTTGATGCGGTGTCTGGGGTGCATCGCCGCTGTCGCGGCGCTTACGCGGTGGTGGCAATGATTGCGGGTTACGGCCTGTTGGCCTTTCGTGACGCCTACGGCATCCGACCGCTGGTGCTGGGTAGTCACGAAGTGAATGGCTTTACAGAATACTTGGTTGCGTCAGAGAGTGTTGCATTGGACACGCTAGGATTTAAATTTTTGCGCGATATCGCGCCAGGCGAGGCGGTATTTGTTGATCTGGATGGGAACCTTCATAGTCAGCAATGTGCAGAAAATCCCACACTAAATCCATGTATTTTTGAGTATGTTTATTTGGCGCGCCCAGACTCTGTTATCAATGGAGTTTCGGTGTACGAGGCACGTCTAAATATGGGTGAAAACCTGGCCGATAAAATTACCCAAGAGTGGGGGAGGCATGACATTGATGTGGTGATCCCAATCCCAGACTCTAGCCGCCCTAGCGCACTGCAGCTGGCTAATCGTTTGAGCATTCCATTCCGTGAAGGCTTCGTTAAGAACCGGTACATTGGGCGCACATTTATCATGCCAGGGCAGGCAATGCGGAAAAAATCGGTACGCCAGAAACTAAATGCAATCAGCATGGAATTCAAGGATAAAAATGTCCTATTGGTGGACGACTCAATCGTGCGCGGCACCACCAGTCGTGAGATTGTTCAAATGGCACGTGACGCTGGTGCGCGTAAGGTTTACTTCGCCTCTGCCGCTCCTCCGGTACGCTTTCCTAATGTGTACGGTATAGATATGCCGAGTCGCAAGGAGCTGATCGCGACTGCCCGTAGCGACGCAGAGATTTGTCGTGAGATTGGTGCGGACAGGCTCTTCTATCAGGAGCTCGATGATCTTAAAATGGCAGTGCAGAAGGTTAACCAGGCCATTAAGTATTTCGACGCTTCATGTTTTGATGGGGACTACATTACGGGGGACATCACATCGGATTACCTTAATGCAATTGAAGCGATGCGTGAGAATGGCAATGCGAATGCGAATGCAGACGACGAAATTGCCCAGCTTGACCTTAATCTAGAAGCCAACCAATAAATACCATTATGGCCAGAGACTCCTTGCTGTGCGTCCCTTTGTTTTTAAGTGCAGTAGAGTGAAGGGCAAGGCTAATAGTGTCTGACAGCACAAGCCGAGCCATTTTTATGCACGGTGGGGATTATGCGGTCCTTGCTCTTCATGGCCTACGTAGCACACCCCTTGAGCTGAAGCCTGTCCTTAAGAAACTCCATTTAGCTGGATTCACGGTGGATGCACCGCATATGACTGGATATGGATTTTCTGAGAATCCTGAAACAGGCCGGTGGCGTGAGTGGCTGGATGAGGCGTTGGCCCGTTTTGATTTTCTCGCCTCACGGTATAGTCAGGTTGCGGTATGCGGCTTAAGTATAGGCGCCACCCTGGCTTTGGCTGTTGCCGCAGAGCGAAAGCAGGCCATTTCTGCAGTCGGCGCACTGTCTACCACTCTTTACTATGACGGCTGGAATACTCCGTGGTATCGCTCTTTAAGTCCATTGGGCTACTTTACGCCGTTACGGTACTACATGCATATTCACGAAACATCACCCTTTGGTATTAAAAACGAACGTTTGCGAGGGTGGATTGGGGGTCAGGTAGCGGCTGGCCCACTCTCACTGGTTGGGGCCTCATCTCTTTCCCTGCCAGCTTTGCACGAAGCAGAAAGATTAATGCGACATACGCGTCGTCAATTATCAAAAATTGTGTCACCCACGATTATGCTGCACTCAAGTAATGATGATATTGCCAGCCTAAAAGGGCCTCGCATGGTAAAGCGTTTGGCGGACGCGCAGGATGTGCGCTTGGTTGAGTTGCATGATAGCTATCACATGATCACGCTCGACAATGAGCGTGATCATGTTGCGGCGCTCGTCATTGATTTTTTTACAGCCCAGTCCGTTGCGGTATCGATGCCTACCGTGTCTGATGATGATTGAGTTTGAATGTGTTTAGCGTAACGCATTTTGACGAAATTCCAGATAATTTTCTGCCTGATTCACCAGAGGGCAATGAATACTACAGAGCCTTTGAAAAATCATCGATTGAGCAATTCAAACTAGGATACCTCGAGATTAAAAGAGATGGACTGGTTGTCAGTAGGACATCGTATTTTGTTATGAAGTTTTATTTAAATACTATGATTGATTCGGTATTTTTGAAAAAATTAATAGGAGGTGCGTATCTAAGGGTAGCGTTTGTAGGTCACCCATCTAGTGATTTCGGTTATATTCAAGGCGACCCCTCTGCGGATGCGCTTGCAATACTAAATAAAGAGCTATTTAAATTATCATCATTAATCTGTTACAAAGGGTTTGATGAGGGTCTGGATCTTTCTGGATTTACTAAGGTACCCGGGGAGCCGGTGCCAGTATTAAATGTTGATGAAAACTACTGGTGTAATTTAAAACATAAAATACGAACTGATTTAAAACGTAAACTGAAAGCTGCAGAAGGACTAAGGTTTCAAGAGACGGATGGACTGCCAGATGCGTATGTAAGTCGTGTCTTTGAACTTTATAAGGCTGTATACGCTGCCGCTGATCATAGATTTGAATTTCTGAATGTTGAGTATTTCAGACAAACCTCATCAATTAGTAAGTATTTGCTTTATTTTGAGGGGGAAGAATTGATTGGGTTTGCTCAGCTACTAAGTGGAAACGGCAAGCTTTTTGTTAAGTACGTTGGTATGGATTACACAAAAAGTAAACAATATAAGCTTTATTATGCATTGATGATCCAGTCAGTCAATGTTGCAATTAGAGATAAATTTAAAAAAATTGATTTTGGAATAACCACTTACGCATTTAAAAAACATCTGGGAAGCAAGTTGTACTGTACGTATAACTTTTATGCCCACAAAAACTCATTCGTGCATTGGATTTTAAGCGGGTTTGCATTTTTATTTAAACCAAGCGAATCGGCACTAAGGTGATAGGCCCCCTTGGTTTTTGGGGCCGCTCCTGTGAGGAGAGCGTTGAAGCGCTCACTCCCACTCAATGGTGGCAGGCGGCTTCCCAGATATGTCGTAGACGACGC
>DKNB01000040.1 GCA_002470125.1 Gallionellales bacterium UBA7399
GTATCCACAATAATTTTGCGGCCGGTTAGCCCGCAGTCACCCTGTGGGCCACCAATAACAAAGCGACCGGTGGGGTTTACTAGGTACTTGATGTTACCCTTGATCAGGTCTTTGGGGAGGGTCGGCTTAATAATTTCCTCAATGACGGCCTCACGTAGGGCCTCAAGCGACATCTCGGGAGCGTGCTGGGTGGACAACACTATTGTGTCAATGGAGTCGGGTCTGCCGTTCGCATAGCGAATGGTGACCTGCGCCTTTGCATCTGGGCGTAGCCAGTCAAGGCGGCCATCACGTCGCAACTGTGACTGTCGTTCGATCAGACGATGTGCCAGGTAAATTGGTAGGGGCATTAGTGTGGGCGTCTCATCGCAAGCGTAGCCAAACATCAGCCCTTGGTCACCCGCGCCTTGGTCCAGGTGATTATCTGGCGAGCGATCAACACCTTGAGCGATGTCTGGACTTTGCGTGCCATAAGCAACAAGCACGGCACAACTTTTGTAGTCTATGCCATATTCGCTGTTGTCATAGCCGATACGCTTGATGCAATCCCTAGCCACATTGATGTAGTCTACCTTGGCATGGGTGGTTATTTCACCAGCAAGCAGCACAAGTCCGGTGGTAACCAATGTTTCGGCTGCCACTCGTGCGTGGGGATCTTGCGCTAGAATAGCGTCTAGAATGGAATCAGAAATTTGATCCGCAACCTTGTCCGGGTGCCCCTCTGATACTGACTCCGATGTGAACATAAATTGATTCATGATATTTTGAAATCCATCTGGGCATTAACGATGATTGATTATAGCAGCATCGCGATTGCACCTACCTTATGATGGTCACCCTTGTGATTTGGCTATTTAATTTGGTGGCGCGCTTGCCGCTGAGCGTGCTCCATTGCGCGGGCGGTTTATTGGGCAGGCTGACCTATGGTGTATCGGGTGAGTATGCCGCACGTATGCGTGAAAATCTTGGCAATGCTCTGGCGCGGCATCCAGAAAAAGACTTTCGCAGAGAGCTAAGAGCTAGCATAGTGGAGGCAGGTAAGGGTGCGATTGAGCTGCTGTGGGTGTGGTGCCGACCTCTGGCAGAGGTGACCGCTAGCGTCAAGGAGTGTTATGGCTGGGAGTGCGTTGAGACGGCACAAGTGCGCGGCAAAGGGATAATTTTTTTAACGCCGCATCTTGGGTGTTTTGATGTATCTGCTTTGTATATTGCTGAGCGTATTCCGCTGACAGTTTTGTACCGTCCACCAAAACTGATTTGGCTTGAGAGTTTGATGCGTAGCGGTCGCGAGCGGGCACAGGTGCGGTTGGCGCGCACTGATCTGGGCGGAGTGCGACAGTTGTATAAGACACTAAAGCGGTCTGGGGCCATAGGCCTCTTGCCAGACCAGGTGCCCGGCAATGGCGAAGGGGAGTGGGTGAATTTTTTTGGACGGCCCGCCTACACGATGACCCTAATAGCTCGCCTAGTGGAGTCTAGTGGTGCGACAGTGGTGATGACTTCCGTTGAGCGCCTGCCAGTCGGAGCGGGGTATATCTTGCGTTTTTCGCCGTTAGAATTTACCGCCGACCTGTCATTAAGCCAGCAAATTAACGTGGCATTGGAAAAGTTGGTGCTCAAATGTCCTGCGCAATATCTTTGGAGCTACAATCGTTACAAGAGGCCGGCAGGTGTTGAGCCCCCTGCAAGTGAGCGGACGTCCATAAAATGATGGCGCGTTTAGGCATTTTTCTACTTTGGCTGCTACACTTTTTGCCGTACCGCCTCCAAGCGTGGACGGGCAATGCGCTGGGAACCATGCTTTATCTATTCGCAGGCAGGCGTCGTCGTATAGCAAGCATCAACCTGCGCTTGTGTTTCCCAGAGCAGAGCGAGGCGGAACGGGCGAGCCTAGTATGGCGGCACTTTAATGTTTTTAGTCGAAGCGTCGTAGAGCGGGGTATTCTATGGTGGTCTAGCCGTGAGCGTATTCAAGAATTGACACGGGTTGAGGGGGTAGAGCATTTTCAAAATGCACTTGGCAGCCCACTAATCCTGCTTACGGCACATTTTGTGGGTTTGGATGTTGGGGGGTCATGGATCACTCAACATGCGGATGGGGTTAGCGTGTACTCTCGGCAGAAGAATGTTTACGTGCAGGACTTGGTATTACAAAAGCGCGCACGCTTTGGTACACAAAGACTGTACTCACGACAAGAGGGAATGCGCCCAGTCGTAAGGGCACTAAAAGACTTCTGCCCATTTTATTATTTTGTCGATCAAGATTGGAATACCAAAGATGGTGCGTTTGTTCCATTTTTTGGCGTGCCGGCGGCCACCTTGACCACCTTGCCGCGACTGGTAAGGATGGCCAACGCAAAGGTGGTGCCCTGTGTTACACGATTGCTGCCAGATTGCCAAGGTTACGAGGTGCGCTTTTATCCGGCGTGGGAAAATTATCCAACCCATGATCTGGCGGCCGACATTCGCCGCGTTAATGAATTTATTGAACAGCGAGTGCGGGAGATGCCAGAGCAATATTTTTGGCTGCACAAGCGATTTAAAACCAGACCTGAGGGTGAAGAAAGTTTTTATAAATGAAATATCGTGATCTACGTGATTTTATTACGCAGTTGGAGAGTCTCGGCGAGCTTAAGCGAGTGGGCGTGTCAGTTTCCCCGCGCCTAGAGATGACGGAGATCTGCGATCGTGTGTTGCGCGCGCAAGGCCCGGCTGTGTTGTTTGAAAATCCCGCGGGGCACAGCATGCCAGTCTTGGCAAACCTGTTCGGCACACCATATCGTGTGGCCCTAGGTATGGGCGAGGAGAGCGTAACAGCATTGCGTGAAGTCGGGACATTGCTGGCTTACCTAAAGGAGCCGGAGCCACCCAAGGGTTTGAAGGATGCCTGGGACAAGTGGCCCGCATTGAAGCAGGTGCTGAATATGACGCCCAAGGTCATCTCGAGCGCTGCTTGTCAGGAAGTGGTATGGGAGGGGGATGATGTAGATCTCGGCAGGCTACCCATACAAACTTGTTGGCCAGGGGACGTGGCCCCCTTAATTAGTTGGGGGCTTGTGGTTACTCGTGGCCCCCTCAAGTCGCGCCAAAATCTCGGCATCTATCGCCAGCAGGTTATTGGACCCAACAAAGTTATTATGCGCTGGTTGGCACACCGGGGCGGTGCATTGGACTATCAGGAGTGGTGCGGCGCCCACCCCGGCGAACCGTTTCCTTTGGCCGTGGTGATTGGTGCCGACCCGG
>DKNB01000043.1:0-2390 GCA_002470125.1 Gallionellales bacterium UBA7399
AGTATCTTCGATAGTTATTTTTATTCTTGCGTTGTAACTTGAGCGCCCCTAAATTGTTAAGTGAGAAAAACTTATGCCCGAAATTAGCGTCAACAACAAGACCTACAAGACAGACAAGGACGGCTACCTAGTCAACTTTGACGACTGGGATACGGACTTCGCCAAGCACGTGGCACAGCTCGAGGAGCTGGACATGACCGACAAGCACATGGAGATCATCATGTTCTTGCGTGCGTACTACAAGCAACACCAAAGTGCTCCAAACATTCGTGAGCTAACGCAGGCTGTTAGCGAGGAGTTGGACGAGGCAAGAGGAAAGAGCCCCTACCTGTACGATCTGTTTCCCTCTGGGCCGGCGGAGCAGGGGTGCAAGATTGCGGGCCTGCCCAAGCTGTTTGTGGACCCCAACGAGCACACGGTCATCTAGCAAGAGATCACTTACTCGCAGAGGTCAATCCAGATCGCTGCCTAGATCTTTTGTTCGCCTGCCTGATCAGGATTAAACCACGCAAGCTTTTCTCTGAGCTCGACCACCCCACCCACAATGATCAGGGTTGGGGCCTTGAGCATCGCGGCCGCCGCAGCCTTGGGCAGGGTGGCCAGGGTCCCACAAACAACACGCTGATTCCGGGTGGTCCCCTGCTGCACGATGGCGGCCGGTGTACCCTCCGGCAGGCCGTGCGTAATCAGCTTAGCGCACAGCATCTCAAGCCCATGTAGGCCCATGTACACCACGACGGTTTGGTTGGGTCGTGCCAGCATCTCCCAGTCGAGGCTCATGTTCCCGTCCTTCATGTGGCCGGTCACAAAGACACAGGACTGGGCATGATCACGGTGCGTGAGGGGTATCCCGGCGTAGGCCGCGACGCCACACGCGGCGGTGATGCCAGGCACAACCTGGAAGCTGATCTTGTGCCTGGACAGGGTCTCGATCTCCTCCCCGCCACGACCAAAAATAAACGGATCCCCGCCCTTGAGTCTCAGGACCCGCTTCCCCTCCTTTGCGAGTCGGACCAGGAGGTCGTTGATGCTCTCCTGNNGTCGTGTGGCAGCCACGCGTCTTGCCGACAAAGATTCTTTTTGCGTCGCGCCGTGTCATGTCCAGGACCTCTTTCGAGACCAGGTTGTCGTAGAGCACCACGTCTGCTTTTTGCATGAGTCGCAGAGCCCTGAATGTGAGCAGGTCTTGGGCGCCTGGACCTGCGCCCACCAAGAACACCTCGCCGGCCGACTCGTGGGTGTCACTGTCTAGCATGGCCATGAGTGAGTCCTCGGCGGGCCGTTCGAGGCCAGACAAGACACCCTCGGCGACCGGACCCTCCAGCACCCTCTCCCAGAATATTCGGCGCTGACCGGGGTGGGCGATGCGCGACTTGACCGCCTGCCTAAACTTGGCGCAGAAGGCGGTCAGCTGGCCATAACCTGGCGGTATCAGCGCCTCCAGCTTGGCGCGCAGGATCCGCGCCAGGACGGGGGACGCGCCCCCGGTGGAGAAGGCTATCATGAGCGGGGATCGGTCCAGTATTGCGGGCATGATGAAGGTGCAAAGGGCCGGGTTATCGACCACATTGACGAGTATGTTCTTTGATTTTGCTTCGTCGAAAACAGTTCTGTTGGTGTCGAGGCTGTTGGTGGCGGCAACGGCCAGCGTCATGCCGTCCAGGTGGTGGGCTTGGAATCTTTCTGGGGTGTACTCAATCTCGGGGAGCGCTTTAAATGCCTCGCACAGGTCGGGCGACACTACCCTTACGAGCGCACCCGATCGTAAGAGCGCGGACGCCTTCCTGAAGGCCGTGTCGCCGCCCCCGACGACGAGACACGCCCGTCCTTTGAGATTAATAAAGATTGGAAAAAAATCCATAGTGCGTTTCATTTTTCCGTTGAAAATGTGACTGCCCAGATCCTGTTCGGCCGACCTTACTGCATCATTGTTTCGTGTGTCACGAGCAAGGCGGTCTCCAATTTTACCCTGATTAAATCCGTTATGAGCTCGGTAGTGGGTGCGCCCTCGTGAATTTCAAAGGGGGTGACCTCTCGCGCATGTTGCAGCATAACAAATTGAATGTGTTGCAGTTATTGGCAGTTGGGCTGGCATCTTTCTCACAGGTTGCCAAGCTTTTCTGCTATAATTAGCAGTTGTCGGGGTTGGTGGTCGTCTCGTCCCCTCGAATTTTGGTCGCGTTGAACCGACTCTCGCCAATCATGGCGGGGCGTCCAGTGAGCCCTAATTAATGGCTGATCTCAGAGAGATTTTTATAAAAAATTACATCAAGCAGCGTGATGCAAAAATGTTTTGCGGGGTGATATACCGAACGGTATATCCAGCATCTTATGGTGCCCGGAAGAGGACTCGAACCTCCACACCTTACGGCACACGGACCTGAACCGTG
>DKNB01000043.1:2413-2548 GCA_002470125.1 Gallionellales bacterium UBA7399
CGGGCAATAAAATTTGTTTCGTGAGGGCGCACAAGTTAATCGTTATAGGATTCTATGTCAATGACAATTAGGAAAGAAAACATTCGTGAGCTGGATCCGTTCTTGGAGCGCGAGCGTGCGCAGTACGAGAACCCA
>DKNB01000055.1:0-8201 GCA_002470125.1 Gallionellales bacterium UBA7399
TTATGGTATCCGCGCATTTCATTGTCAACCATCTCTTCGAACGTACGAAAATATCCAGCCAAATTAGGTCGACCAAATTCATTGTTGAATGCCGCGCCACCCGTTGGGCCCTCCAACATAATTTGTAACGCAGAAGCAATGCGTGTTGGTTTGCCATAAATAGAGTGAGCGTGATTCTTATTGGGTGAGCTCTGAACGCGAACGTTATCGAAAATTTCCCACGGCTGACCGAAACCAGGAATGTTTAAATTTGATACAGAAAATCCAGTCAATCCTGCCTTGGGTTTTGATCCTGAGCCAGTTGCACCTTCATCGCGTATCTCACCACCAGCCCCGGTGGCCGCCCCAGCGAAAGGGGAGATAGCCGTGGGATGGTTGTGTGTCTCGACCTTCATTAGCGTGTGTGTTAATTCGTTGCTGTAGGCGTAGCGCCTGTCCGCACGCGGATAGAAGCGCTCTACATGCGCCCCTTCAATAACCGATGAGTTATCAGAATACGCAACAATCGTACCATCTGGATTTAATCTATGGGTATTGCGAATCATATCGAACAATGAAATTGCCTGTTGTTCGTTATCTATTACCCAGTCTGCATTAAAAATCTTGTGGCGACAGTGCTNNAATTTGCTTGAGCAAACATCATTAACTCTACATCGGTTGGATTGCGTCCCACCTGTTTAAAATTTTTCACCAGATAATCAATCTCGTCATTGGATAACGCCAACCCCATGTCGCCATTAGCCTCCACGAGGGCCACCCTTCCGTCACGTAGAATGTTTACGATCTCAAGTGGTGCCGGCTCACCGCTAGCAAAAATATTTTTTGCGACCCCCTTTAAATCTATCTTGAGATTAGCTAGTGGGCCTAGAGCGGATTCTGTCATGCGATCGTGCACGAGCGATAACAGCGCTGTTAATTCTACTTGCGTTATACGCTGACCATCATTTGTCTTTATGGAGTAGACGATCCCGCGTTCAATACGCGCAACCATTGGAAGATTGCAATGTAATGCAATGTTGGTAGCCTTTGAGGACCATGGTGAAACGGTGCCTAGGCGTGGCACAACTAGCAGTTGCTCGAATGTGCCCTTGGTGTCTGTTTTTTCATCTCTCAGACAAAGTAACGCACGCAATAATTTTAATTCAGCAGCGGAAGGTCGCCCCTTGAGTGCAATAAAATATAAGTAATATGCATTCGTAACGTACAGCCTAGACGAGACGTCGCTAACGCCAGTACGCAATTTCTCAAGACGGGACAGGGATAACGCAGGCTTTCCAATGGATACGCGGAACATAAACAAGTTATCAGGAGCTATTAGAACAGCTTGAGATTATACTATGGCACACCGATCCAGCCTCAATGATAATAACCCCATGCGAAATAAGCAAAAAATCTCATTATCCCATAAGGGCGCCCCATCTGATTTTGGGTCGATTGTTGACACACAAAAACAAAAACAGCAGTAGCAAATGTCTTTTTCGATTGATATTCGCGAAGAGTCAGGAATTCGCACCCTACACTTTGGTTCCGACTGGATTCAAGGTGCAATGCGTATCGCGCGTCCATTGACTCTGGAACTTGATTACACAAGAGAGATGATGGTTAGTCTGTTGCTGCGTGATGAAGCGCGGTTCCCTAAGCGAGTTTTATTGATCGGCCTTGGTGCTGCCTCGCTAACCAAATTTATTTATCACCACAAGCCGTTATCGCATCTCACAGTGGTGGAAATCGAACCAAGAGTGGTCGCTGCTGCACGGCAGTTTTTTAAGTTGCCCGAGGATCCGAATCGATTAAAAATCGTGATCGATGATGGCGCTCAATTTATCGCCAACAGCGACCGGGTTTACGATTTAATCTTGGTCGATGGATTTGATGCCAATGCTCACGCTGGCACACTGGACACGCCCACCTTCTATCGAATGGCACGTACCCATCTAAATCAGAATGGAATTATGGCTGTTAATCTCCTGGGGCGTAGTCGTGGCTTCAGTAGCAGCCTTGCCCGTATACGTAATGCGTTTGATGATCGAGTTCTCACCTTTCCATCCTGTGACAGTGGCAACGCTATCGCTTTTGCCGCAACAGGGACCGCTGTCTGCCTTTCGATGTACGACCTCAGAGATCGGGCCACCATACTCAAAAATAAAACTGGCCTAAATTTACTCAGGGCATTGACACGCTTAGAAGCGTCCCATATTTGCAAGAATGAAATTCTCAATATTTGATTACCATGCATTTTATGCCTGCCAGCATTAACCAATTATTTTCATGCACCACATAGGCACATGGCACAGATAAGTCGACGAACCTACTCAGCCACGATCGCACAACAGCTTACTGATGCGGGAATTGCACCACTATTGTCACGCATTTTCGCGGCGCGTGGAATATGCGATGTAACACAGCTCAACACCAGCCTAAAGCACTTGCTTCCATTTACGCAATTAAAAAATGTGCAGGACATGGCATGTATTTTGGCTGATGCCATCTCAAAAAAATACAAACTTACGATCGTGGCGGATTACGATGCAGACGGTGCAACCGCTTGCGCTGTAGGCATTCGTGGCCTACGCAGGCTAGGGGCAAAGGTAGACTTCCTCGTTCCGAATAGATTTGAATATGGCTATGGCTTGACACCAGAAATCGTACGCTTAGCAGCAAAATCAACCCCCGATATCTTGATCACCGTGGATAATGGTATTGCCAGCGTAGAGGGCGTAGCGGAGGCTAATCGCTTGGGCATTCAGGTGCTTATTACGGACCATCACTTGCCCGGTGATACCCTGCCGGACGCACTTTGCATTGTCAACCCAAACCAACCTGGCTGTCATTTTCCCAGCAAAAATTTAGCCGGGGTTGGCGTCATGTTCTACGTACTACTTGCCTTGCGTGCCGAATTTAGAACGCGTGGCGCATACGAAAATAAAGCAGAGCCAAATCTCAGCGACTTACTTGATCTGGTTGCCCTTGGAACAATTGCAGACGTAGTAAGCCTAGACGACAACAACCGCATCTTGGTACAACAAGGTCTGCAGCGCATTCGTTCCATGCATGCATGCTGTGGCATTAACGCCTTAATCAAGGTAGCTCATAAAAATCATACCCGTGTCTCAAGTTACGAACTTGGCTTCGTCGTTGGTCCGCGACTAAATGCAGCTGGACGATTAGAGGATATGAGTCTCGGAATTGCATGCTTAACTACCGATAATGCTGCGGAAGCCTCAAGTATGGCGATACAGCTTGATGCATTAAACAAAACAAGGCGCAACATAGAGTCAGATATGCAAGCAGCTGCTTTAGCTGCACTTAAAAATATACAGCCAACTGACAGCTTCAGTCTCGCACTCTTTGATCAGACTTGGCATCAGGGTGTCATCGGCATTCTCGCCTCACGTCTAAAAGATCTTTACCATCGCCCCGTCATTGCCTTTGCGCGATCACAAAATGGCGAAATCAAAGGATCTGGGCGCAGCATTCACGGGCTACATCTGCGTGACGCACTGGATCTTGTATCGAAACGCCACCCACACTTATTACAAAAATTTGGTGGTCATGCCATGGCTGCAGGCCTTAGTCTGCGTGAGGAAAATTTCGATGTATTTAAGGTTGCATTCGAAGATGCTGCACGAAGCCTCCTTTCTCCGGCAGACCTCACTAGAGTTATCGAAACGGATGGGCCACTTGAGCCACCTGAATTTTCATTAAGCATCGCCCAAAGTCTAGATCAACAAATTTGGGGGCAGGGATTCACACAACCACTTTTTGAAGGTGAGTTCGAGGTCAGTAGTCAGCATGTGGTCGGCGAAAAACACCTCAAGCTCAAACTTAAGCTCACTAAGTCGGATTTAACATGCGACGCTGTACAATTTTTTTGTACTGATCCAATGCCAAAACGTATTTCAGCGACTTTCAATATGGTCGTTAACGAATACAATAAAAACGTCAACCTGCAACTGATCATTCGGCAATGGGCAGACCTGCACCAGGCCTAACTGGCATACCCATTAAGCTCAAGGTGGAACTTTCAGATATAATTACGATTTATCCACACTCATCATCCCCATGGAATCCGAGCAACTAAACGCCCTTACCCACCAGCTTCAAGATCTCCACATACGTAGCAATGAATTGCGGAGGTATCTTTGACTTCAATGGGAAAAAAGAACGATTGGTAGAGGTTTTAATTCTCGCGGAAGATCCATCTATCTGGCAGGACAGTAAGCGCTCCCAGGAACTGGGACGTGAGCGAAAAACACTAGAGGGCGTCGTTTTAACTTTAAGTCAGCTACATCAGGATCTTAATGATACAACAGAGCTTTTTGAGCTAGCCCTAGCTGAACATGACGATGCCAGCCTCAATGGCATCCTGCAAGATACGAAAGCGATGGAGCAAAAAGTAGCCGATATGGAATTTCGGCGCATGTTCTCAAAGCCAATGGACTCCAATAATTGCTTCCTTGATATTCAGTCAGGATCCGGCGGCACGGAAGCGCAGGATTGGGCTTCAATGCTACTGCGCATGTATCTGCGCTACTGTGAAAATAAAAAATTTCAGGTGGACGTACTGGAGCAGTCCAATGGTGAAGTGGCAGGCATCAAGGGTGCCGTATTAAAAATAACCGGCGACTATGCATATGGCCATCTGCGTACCGAGACCGGCGTGCATCGCTTAGTACGCAAATCTCCATTCGATTCAGGAAATCGACGCCACACTTCATTTTCCAGTGTATTCGTTTATCCAGAGGTAGATGAATCTATTGCGATAGACATAAATCCAGCTGACCTGCGTGTGGACACCTATCGCGCAAGTGGCGCGGGTGGGCAGCACATAAACAAAACTGACTCTGCGGTCCGCATTACACATGCCCCAACTGGCATTGTTGTGCAGTGTCAAAGTGATCGATCGCAGCACCGAAACCGTGCCGAAGCGATGGCAATGTTAAAGTCTCGCATGTACGAAGCGGAACTACGTAAACGAAATGCCGAAAAGCAGGTCATGGAAGACGAAAAAACTGATATTGGCTGGGGGCATCAGATAAGATCGTACGTATTGGACCAGTCTCGCATCAAAGATCTACGCACAAATGTTGAAATCGGTAACACACAGGGCGTTCTGGATGGCGACCTAGATGAATTTATCAGTGCCAGTCTCAAGCAAGGGCTGTAGGTAGGTAGGCATTCACTCATCCAGCCCTGCTTATTCACTTTGAATTTATGGCTACCGCAAATAGATCAACATCCATTACTTAAATTGCATGATATGCAGCATTCATGCCACAATTCTGCGTCAGCAATAGCTCATCAATCTTAAAATTTATTAGGCCACTATGACTACGGAACCAAATACATCACAACAAGATGAGAACCAAATCATCACTGAGCGTCGTGCCAAGCTCGCCGCTATTCGCAAAGATGGCATAGCATTTCCAAACGACTTTGAGCGTAAAAATGTAGCCAGTATTCTGCAGGCAAGTTACGGGGCAATGAGCCACGATGAACTCGAAAAGCTTAATATAAACGTAACTGTGGCTGGTCGCATGATGCTCAAGCGCGTTATGGGGAAAGCTAGTTTCGCCACGATACATGACATGGGCGGACGCATTCAGTTATTCATTAACAACAATGATTCAGGCGAGGTCACACATGAGGCGTTCAAGCACTACGATCTCGGCGACATTCTCGGCGCGACAGGGGTGCTATTTAAAACAAAGACGGACGAGTTGTCCGTGCGTGTATTAAAGCTGCGCTTGCTAACCAAGGCGCTGCGTCCGCTTCCAGAAAAATTTCATGGGCTAACTGATCAGGAGCAAAAGTATCGTCAGCGACACCTTGACTTGATTACTAACGAGGGTACGCGTAGCACATTTATTATCCGCTCCAAGGTAATTCAGGCTATACGAGAATTTTTTATACATCGCGACTACCTTGAGGTTGAAACACCTATGATGCATCCCATCCCAGGTGGCGCATCAGCAAGGCCATTCACAACGCACCACAATGCCTTGGATATGCAGTTGTATTTGCGTATCGCACCGGAACTATACTTAAAGCGCTTGGTGGTTGGTGGATTTGAGAAGGTATTTGAGATCAATCGCAACTTTCGTAACGAGGGGCTATCTACCCGACATAACCCAGAATTCACAATGATCGAGTTTTATGAAGCGTATCGAGACTACCGCTACCTAATGGACTTCACGGAGAAGTTGTTCGGTGAGGTGGCGCGTAAGGTTACAGGTAGTACAGTGCTCTCATATCAGGGTCACGAGATCGACTTAGGAAAGCCATTTCATCGCCTCACTGTCGCACAGGCCATTCAAAAGTATCACCCCCAATTTTCTGATACACAGTTAGAAAATCGTGATTTTCTTATCGTGACACTACAGGATCTAAAGGCAAAGCACAGATCAACAGACGGTGTGGGTGGACTTCAGCTTTCACTATTCGAAGAGTTGACTGAGCATCAACTGCTCGAACCGACTTTTATTATCGATTACCCCGCGGAGGCCTCACCACTTGCGCGTCGAAACGATGCACACCCAGAAATCACAGAGCGATTTGAGTTATTCATAATGGGGAGGGAGATTGCAAATGGATTCTCTGAATTAAATGACCCAGAAGATCAGGAAGCACGCTTCGATGCGCAAGTGGCTGCGAGAGCGGCGGGTGACGAAGAGGCGATGCTTAAAGATGTCGACTACATTCGTGCACTGGAGTATGGCCTACCCCCAACCGCTGGGGAAGGTATCGGCATAGATAGGCTGGTAATGCTACTTACCGATAGCCCCAGTATTCGAGATGTTATTTTGTTCCCACATATGCGTCCGGAGCGATAACACAGAAACTAACCCGTACATTCAGGGGTGGATGCACATCAACGCGTCTAATTGGCTGGGTCAGCACGATACACCTTCCCTATCTGCCAATTGAGGAACATTTTATTAGCCGATTCACGCTGAGCTGAGCTTAGCGTAATCGAGTCACGCAACTTTTTCGCATGTTCATTGTTGCCATATTCAACAGCGAGATTTGACCATACGTATGACAGTAACTCATTTTTACTCACACCCACACCAAGGTAATATGCCAAGGCAAGATTGTATTGCGCATTAGTGTTGGCAGAGGCAGAGGCTCTCTCCCATAGTTCAATGGCTTTATTCAGGTTTTTTTGCACACCGTCCCCAAAGTAATACATCGATCCTAAATTAAATTGGGCATCTGGGTAGCCCTGTATTACAGCCTTTTGCCACATCTCAACCGCCCGAGCAATGTCTTTTTTAACACCATCACCCCTGTAGTACATTAATCCCAAACTAAATTGCGCATGAGCAAATCCTCGATCTGCCGCATGTTCACGCCATCTCAGGAGCTTAGTGGGATCGCTTGGTATACCCCTTTTGTCTTGATATAACCAGCCAAGCTCCAACTGCGCATCGGCATCTCCTTGCTCTGATGCTTTTTGCAGCCACTCCACACCCAAGATGTCATTCTTAGTTACGCCACGACCATTAACATATGCCAATCCAAGACCAGCCTGCGCCTTGGCGTGACCCTGGATTGCAGCTTTTTCGTACCACTCTGCGGCCTTCCTGGAATCCCTAGCCAAAATCTTATTGTTGTCCCCTGTGTCGTACATCCAAGCCAAATCGTACTGCGCATTCGCATCACCGGACTCCGCGTGTGCTCTTAATTTGGCAAGAACCTCCGCCATACCGAGTTCTTCTTGCGATAACGAAGTTAATTGACCATGCGCACTAAAGACCGCCCCCAATAAGAAAATTGGAAGCAATTTTCCGATGGTGCGCATGCTGATATGCATCAATGCCATTTGATAAAATTCCTTAATTAAATATAGAGCTATATAAACCAGACTGTTACCTACTTAACACTTGCCCCTGCTTCCAGCTTGCGGATATTTTTTCTGCTTCGGCACGCTGAACCGAGTTCAAACCAGTTAAATCACGTTGTTTTTTTGCATTTTCATCACCTTGACGGGCCGCAAGATTGTGCCATGCATAGGCCAGCACGCTATCTTTTGCCACACCCCTGCCATTTTGATACATCCATCCAAGATTGTATTGTGCCTTTATATATCCCTGTGCCGCTGCCTTTTGATACCACGTCACAGCTTTGGCTGGATCTTTGACCACACCCTCACCTGTAAGATGAATCTCTCCAAGTGCAAACTGTGCCTTGGGGTACCC
>DKNB01000055.1:8249-12683 GCA_002470125.1 Gallionellales bacterium UBA7399
ACTGTGCCTTGGGGTACCCTTGGGCTGCCGCTTTCTCGTACCATTCAACGGCTTTATCGGCATCCAGGGTTACACCAATACCATTGGAATATATCCAGCCTAAACGAGCTTGAGCGCTGGCATCACCGGCCTCAGCCTGCTTTATGACTTGCGTCAAATTGTTATCCTTAGTAGACGAGCCTTCTGCCAAAGCATGGCTATTCCATGCTAAAAAAACAAACATAAATTGAATAATTATTTTCATATTGATCCTATTGTTATAGCGATACGTGAAATATTATCGCATGCAGCACCCAAAAAATTATCCGAAGACACCTGTAGCAATAGTAGTATGCGAGCAACAATTGTCAAGATTTAATTAAACCAATCCAGCTGATCGACCACCATCACGGGGTGCTGACTATCAAAAATCCAAATTCATCAAACACATCCGCTCAACGTTACCATTCAAACAAATAGTGCATGCAGTTTTTTAACATCAGGTGAATATACAACCCCTTTTTCGGTAATCAGGGCGGTAATCAATTCAACCGGCGTAACATCAAACGACGGGTTGCGTATCTTAACTCCCTGCGCAGCCCAGCAGATACCTCCAAATCCCCTCACCTCACTGTGATCGCGCTCTTCTATAGGGATATCTAAGCCACTTTTAACAGACAAATCTATCGTGGACAAAGGGCAGGCCACATAGAATGGAATTTTATGGCGCCTTGCCAGCACGGCAACCATATAAGTACCCACCTTGTTGGCGACATCACCATTTTTAGCTACACGATCCGCTCCAACCACTACGGCGCTCACCTCGCCACGACTCATCATAAAGCCGGCCATACTATCTGTGATAAGCGTAGTCGGAATTTCGTCTTGAACCATTTCCCATGCTGTCAGACGGGCACCCTGTAAAAACGGACGTGTCTCATCGACAATTACAGATATTTTTTTGCCCGCCTCTACGGCAGACCGAATTACACCTAATGCGGTGCCGTGCCCAGCCGTGGCAAGTGCTCCGGCATTGCAGTGGGTTAACACGCTTGCGCCGTCTTGCAGTAAATCAGCGCCGTGTGCACCTATCGCACGATTAATTCGAATATCTTCAGCAAAAATTGCATGCGCCTCCGCCAAGAGGCGGGCAGCTATACACGCATTAGATTCGCTCGCAATACTTTCCAATAGTCTTTTCATGCGAGCCAGGGCCCAAAATAGATTTATGGCAGTTGGCCTGCTTTGAGCCAATACACTCAAGCCTTTGTCAATGCCATTTTGAAAGGACTCGCTGTCAAGTTCGAGCAGGCGTAACGCCTCTAGGGCTACACCGTACGCTGCTGCTACACCAATAGCCGGAGCGCCACGCACCACCATACTGCGAATACCTTCCGCCACTGAGGCGGCAGAAGTACATGGTAGGTAAGTGAAGCTTGCTGGCAGGACGCGTTGATCTATCATCTCCAGCACACCATTTGACCAACGTAAAGCCTTTATCTTCACAGCGCTGCTCCGGAAATTATTATTATCTGGTGGTGTGGCAGACATCAATCCTTGATTGACCGTCTCTTATCTTGGCAAGATAAATACATCGAGATTCTTTATTACCTAAGTGCCCGCAAATTCGCACAATGAAAACACACTGTAACCCTGCTTCTCTAATCGCCCGCGTCCGCCAACATCTGGCAAATCAATAATAAAACAGCATTCAATAATTTTTCCGCCAATCTTTTCAATTAGCTTGGTTGCCGCCTCTGCCGTACCACCAGTGGCAATCAAATCATCAGCAAGCAGTACTCTCTCTCCCCTGGCAATTGAATCAATATGTATCTCAATACGATCGGAGCCATACTCCAGGTCATAATCTTGTCCGACAGTTTCTGCGGGTAGCTTTCCTTTTTTGCGAATTGGCACAAATCCTTTCCCCAAAGCGTAAGCCAAGGGTGCACCGACTATAAATCCACGCGCTTCAATGCCCACGACTTTATCTATCTCCATAGCCGCATAGCGTTTTGCCAGCTCATTAATTGAGGAACCAAAACCCACAGCGTCCTGGAGAAGAGAGCTGACATCACGAAACATGATATTTTTTTTTGGATAATGCGGGATGGTTCGAATATGAGATTTTATGTCCATGCTACTCCCGATTGCTAAGTTTATTTTTGTAGTCTACAAACTTTTCTTTCACATCATGCATCTGCTGAGATGTCAGAATATGTGGTCCGCCTACCTGCAAGGTGCGCCAATACAATTCGCACAAAAACTCAACTTCTATAGTCACCGCCAGCGCATCTTCCAAGTCAGAGCCAAGCGCGATCATTCCATGGTTGGCTAAGAGACACGCTTTTCGCCCTTCTAGCGCAGATAGTGCATATTCCGATAATATTTGTTCGCCGAATAATGCATAGGGTGCGCAACGAATTGCGTTCCCTCCGGCGGTTGCGATCATGTAATGTACTGATGGAATATCTTTACGTAGGCAGGCCAGCGTAGTGGCAAACACTGAATGGGTATGAATAACGGCATTTACATCCAGACGACTTGATAAAATGTCACAATGAAAGCGCCATTCACTGGTTGGCTTTCCGTCAGACAAGACGTTCCCACTTAAGTCCATGCACACCAAATCTGCGGGTGTCATTTTTGCAACAGTCATCGCTGACGGTGTGATCAGTATGTGATCACCATGGCGCACCGAAAGGTTGCCAGACATACCTCGATTTAATCCCTGATCAAGTAATTTTTTGGATGCGCTCAATAACTGCAAACGCAGATCTACAGCAGCATCCCTCATTGCAACCCACTCTTTAACACTCGACCCGCAACAGCCTCTAGCTTCTCTATCATGCCTAAATCACGTACGCTTGGATCGGTAATTATTGCATGCTCAAGGGCGGAGTGGCAGCTACAGGCAGCCCTCATAGGATCACCGTACACTCTCGGGAGGGTATGCTGCATCAACCTTTTAGCTTTGTCAGCGTTTTCTGCAAGAACTTTAACAATCATGTCTATTGTTACATCCTCGTGACCCGCATGCCAACAATCGTAATCCGTCACCATCGCCAAGGTTGCATAGCACAGCTCCGCTTCGCGAGCGAGCTTGGCTTCTGGCATACCGGTCATGCCGATTACATCACACCCCCAAGTGCGGTAAAGATTTGATTCTGCTAGGCTTGAAAACTGCGGCCCCTCCATAGCAAGGTAGACACCCCCACGAACAATGGGAATATTTGCAGCGCCTGCGGCTGCCTCTATGTGATTACTTAGTCGCCTACACACCGGCTGAGCCATAGAGACATGCGCCACCAATCCCGTGCCAAAAAAAGATTTGTTGCGTGCAAAGGTACGATCGATAAATTGGTCGACAATTACAAACATTCCTGGCGACAAATCTTCCCGCAAGGAGCCAACAGCGCTGATCGAAATTATGTCAGTAACCCCCACCCTCTTCATGGCATCAATATTGGCATGAAAATTTATTTCAGTCGGAGGAATTTTATGCCCGCGTCCATGACGCGGTAAAAATACAATCTCCTCCCCATTTAATTCACCGAACAGCAGCTCGCTGGACGGCTCCCCAAAGGGAGATTTTATCTTTTCCCAGCGCTTATTGACCAGGTCGGTCATGTCGTAAATGCCGCTACCGCCTATGATGCCTATTTTTTCCAGCATATAACCCCAATTCTTTAGCACACAGATTAACTCAAACAGTGGGCGCCCGCGCATTGCAGGAGCAAGCTTGGCCCACTTTCCACACTACCACCCTTTAAAAAGGCGGGTATGATAACTGCCTATCCATCTCCCCTACGATTAAAATTTATATGAAACTTGCGATTGCACAAATCAATTGCATGCTCGGCGACCTAACTGGTAACGCTATCAAGATTCTGGCTTACGCAGAACGGGCAAAACAACAAGGGGTGACGTTGTTGCTCACACCCGAGCTAAGCCTATGTGGCTACCCCCCGGAGGATCTACTATTACGCACTGAATTTTATCGCACTTGTGATCAAGCCTTGCATGAATTGGCTAAGCAAATTTTTGGAATAACCGTAGTGATTGGACACCCGAGTGAGGCCAATGGCAAGCGCTATAACTCTGCCTCAGTCGTGTGTGATGGGAAAATAATCTCTACCTATCACAAGCATGAATTACCCAACCACAGTGTGTTCGATGAAAAGCGTTACTTCACACCTGGCGACACGCCATGCGTATTCGAAGTAGAGGGCATTAAATTCGCACTTAGCATCTGCGCGGACATCTGGAAAGATCGGGCAGCGCAAAATGCATACGAGAGTGGAGCACAGATATTATTAGTACAGAACGCCTCACCTTACCATGTAAACAAACAGGCGCTACGTCACCAGGCTATCCGTGATCGCATTGACGAAAGTAAGCTGGCAATAATTTATGTCAACATGGTCGGCGGACAGGATGAACTGGTTTTTGATG
>DKNB01000045.1:0-357 GCA_002470125.1 Gallionellales bacterium UBA7399
TGTCGCTGGGCGGGATCGCCATAGCGATCGGTGCAATGGTGGACGCCGCCATCGTGATGATTGAGAACATGCATAAGCACCTAGAGCGCGCCGGCCCCAATCCTGACTACTGGCAGATAGCGAAGGCCAGCTCGCTAGAGGTGGGGCCAGCGCTGTTCTTCTCCTTGCTGGTCATCACCATCTCTTTCTTACCGGTTCTGATGATGAGCGGGCAGGAGGGAAAGCTGTTCTCGCCCCTCGCCTATACCAAAACCTATGCGATGGGCGCCAGCGCATTCTTGGCGATAACGTTAACGCCGGTGCTGATGGGCTACCTGATTCGGGGACGCATCCGGCCAGAGCGAGACAACCCACTGA
>DKNB01000045.1:499-3430 GCA_002470125.1 Gallionellales bacterium UBA7399
CTCTACATGCCAACAACTCTGCCAGGACTGTCGGTAGACGAGGCGGCCAACATCTTGCAGATAACGGATCGCCTGATCCTTTCGGTACCAGAGGTCGAGCGCGTATTTGGTAAGGCTGGGCGTGCCGATACAGCGACCGACCCGGCACCACTCTCGATGCTCGAAACCACGATCCTCTTAAAGCCACGTGACCAGTGGCCGAAGGGGGAGACGATGGAGGAGTTGATACAAAAGCTGGACGAGCGTGTGCGCCTGCCTGGGCTTACAAACTCATGGGGCTACCCAATCCGTACCCGTATAGACATGCTCTCCACAGGCATCAAGACACCGCTGGGGATCAAGGTCACCGGACCCGATTTGGTCGTCATCGCGCAGCTGGCTCAAGAGATAGAGACCGCAATCAGGTCGGTGCCCGGCACGCGCACCGTGTTTGCTGAGCGCGCCACCGGCGGGCACTACTTAGACATCGACATCGACCGTGCTCGGGCCGCGCGCTACGGGGTCTCGGTGGCCGACGTGCAGCGCCTTGTGCAGGGCGTAATCGGCGGAGAGAGCGTCGGCACGATGGTCGACGGACGCGAGCGATTCCAGATCAACCTGCGCTACCCACGCGCCCTAAGAGACTCTCTGCCTGCGCTGGCAGCGAGTCGGATCATTATGCCCTCGGGGGCCCAGGTCCCGCTGGGCGAGTTGGCGCACTTACGTTTCAGCGACGGGGCCTCCGAAATAAAAAGTGAGAACGCACGCCTGACGGCTTACGTGTACGTCGATATCTCAGGGCGCGATCTTGGGGGGTACGTAAACGAAGCAAAGCACACACTAGAAAAATCGCTGAAGCTGCCGACTGGTTACGCCATCACTTGGTCGGGGCAGTACCTGAACCTACAGCACGCCGAAGAGCGTATGCGATGGATTATTCCTTTGACCTTGATGCTGGTGGTCTTGGTGCTGTACGTGCACTTTCGTCACATCGGCAAGGTGTTGCTGGTGCTGCTCTGCCTGCCATTCTCCTTGGTTGGTGGATTCTGGTTGGTGTACGCGCTCGGGTACCACTTGTCGGTGGCGGTGGTGGTCGGCTTCATCGCGTTAGCCGGTGTGGCCGCAGAGTTTGGCGTGGTGATGCTGCTCTACATTGACAACGCCATCGAAGACTCGCGCCGCACCGGACGCCTAAAGAGTCGACACGACATGCGTGAGGCAATCGTGCAGGGCGCGCTGCTACGCATCCGTCCTAAGATGATGACCGCCTCAGTAATCTTGGCTGGTCTACTGCCGGTAATGTTTAGCGAGGGGACCGGCACCGAGGTCATGAAGCGCATTGCCGCCCCGTTGTTGGGCGGCATGCTAACCGCGCCACTGCTGTCACTGATAGTGATACCGGTACTGTACTCGTGGTGGAAAGAGCGAAGCATTGCGGGGGACTGACAGTGGATGCCGACTGCACGCTCTCCCCAGTATGAATCAGTCTTAATAAAAGGCAGCTTAGCGTTAATTAAAATATTAAATACGGAGCGACCCACAAGATGTTTACCCTTCCATCGGTACCAAACCTCATCATCTCCACCATCATATTTATCGTGGCGGTGCGCTACGCGAACCGGGCGCTTGATATACGGGGCACTCCTAGCGGTACGACACGAAGTCTGTCGGTGTTCGCGGTGGCCTACCTCTTATCTTGGGGTGGCGGCGAGCTCGTGGATTACTCCATGGGGACGACCACCGTAGCTCAGGCATCTGGTGGGCTATCACAGGCCAAACAGTAACACTCACGTAACGCTTAGACGATTCAGCTGATCGGTGGTTAATTAAATAACAAGATGGTCGAAAGAGTGGACTAAATAGATGGCAACGACGTACACAATAAAAATTTACGGGGGTGGGTACGAGATCGGTCTGGGGTCTTTGTCGGCAGACCAGTACAACTATTGGTGCGAGAACGACACAGAGCTGGTGCCGCACATACTGAAGGAGTCCGATGCGCCGGGGTATGCCGAGCTTGTGGACCCCATAGAAAGGTATATCGACGTGAAGCACCTGGTCGGGCTTCCCGCAGGCGACGACACGCGGATCGAGGTAAAAGATGGAGAGAGTTTGATCTTTGGTGGATCCTACCTCCAGTACCTAGAAGAGTATGGCGCGGGCGACGTGGATGGCAAGGGCTTGATGAGGTCGTTGGACGAGATTGTGCTGGCGTACGATTTTGGCGGTGAGCGCAAGCGCTGCATCTTTTGGGAGAAGCGTGGTCGCGGTGTCTTCTACGAGTGTCAGGTCGTGGCCGACAACTTCTCTGGAGACGGGCTTGGGTTTGACATCACGGACGTGGACGGCAGGCACCGCCTGATCACCGGCGTTTACTATAGCGGTAGCAGGTTGGAGGGGGTGCCAGACACCAAATTCCTTCAGCTGTCTGAGGCCATGGTGCTCAGGTACTAGCGGATCCACCGGTGGCACCAGGACGCACACACTTCCATTGTGTGCGGGACAGCATTTTGTGCGAAAATATCGCGTCGCAACAACATAAATTTAACCGTAAAAGGAGGGTGATATGTACAGAATAATTCTCGCAACACTGCTGGTGGTGGGCAGCTCGAGTGCGATGGCGGGCTGGACCAAGGTAGGAGATGGTCGCAGTGACGGTAGTGTTACCGCCTACGTGGACCTGCCGGTCACGAGCATGCCGGACAATAAAGTCAGGATGTGGAGCATGTTCGACTACAAGGCGCCCCACAAGGTGAAGGACGTGCAGTTCATGTCGAACATCAGCCAGAGCGAGTTCGACTGCACGGCCAAGACCATCCGGCTGATGGTCTTCATAGCCTACGTTGGGCACATGGCGGAGGGCGAGGTGGTTTACGGTGACGGTGGCGTGAGTGCCAAGCCCGAGCCTGTGTCGCCCGGCTCGACAATGGACGAGCTCCTCAAGCTGGCCTG
>DKNB01000051.1 GCA_002470125.1 Gallionellales bacterium UBA7399
GACCACCCGTTGTGCTTCGACAATGCCGTCGGACGTCTCCAGCGTGAATCCCGCACGTCCGGAATTGCGCGTCACGCTCGTTACATCGACCCCGGTCCGGATGGGGGCGTTGATCTTCTTTGCGTACGCTTCGAAATAGTCCGCGACCCGATCCTTCGATGCAAACGCACCGGGATCGAGATCGTCGAATTCCATTTCCGGGAAGCGATCGTGCCAGGCCGGACCGTTGGCGACCAGCGAGTCCCAGCGCCCGGTACGCCATTGTTCGGCGATGCGATTTCGCTCCAGGACAAGGTGAGGCACACCGAGTTTGCCCAGGTGCGCGCTCATGGCCACTCCGGCCTGGCCTGCGCCGATGACAACGGTATCCGTCGAAGTCTTGTTTTCCTGCATAACGTCTCCTGGGAGGTATTGCGATGCCTGTGTCGCACCGCTACAACTATGCTTTGCAATGTTGCATAGGTAAATTACATTTAATTGATATGTAAGATCGTGGCTTCCTATGTAGTCATGCATCCGCAGGGGAGGCTTTACCGCTTCTCCGCCTTGGGCAACTCCACAGCCTTGCCCGCT
Organism: Gallionellales bacterium UBA7399; assembly: GCA_002470125.1. Classification (GTDB taxonomy): domain Bacteria; phylum Pseudomonadota; class Gammaproteobacteria; order Burkholderiales; family Gallionellaceae; genus Nitrotoga. The sequence continues at coordinate 574 of DKNB01000051.1, forward strand.
TCCAGCCCTTCTTCAGTCAGTTCCCAAACACCCCGGCGCGACCCGCGGTCGATGAGGCCGCGGTTCTTGAGCGCGTTGCGGCCCCACGTGATGGTGTTCTCGGCCTTGGTTTCGCCCGTGGCCACGAGTTCGAGGTCCGCGGGGCTGATGAAGCCCTGCCGGACCATTCTCTGGATGGCGGCCTGGGTGACTTCGCGCTTGCCGCCACGGCCGCCAAAGTCCTGGGCGAGGGTGGCAAGGAGGAACTGCTCGTAAACCGCTTGCGGGGTCAGGGGCGGAGTGAGCACTCTCTCTACAGAGGGAAGGGGGCGGGGTGGGGCTTTCGCCTTTTGGGGTTCCGCTTTCAAGATCCCCTTTTCAATCAATAGCCTGCGTATCACTGCGGCAGGGGTGTCGACAAAAGGCTCGGCCAGTTGCTTGAGCCCTTCGAACACTTCGTCGTCGATCCGGATGGTAGGCATGGGCGGGATTTTTAAGTTAAGTGAACTTTGTGTCAAGTGATGTATTTAATCCTTAGCTTTAATGCACAAAAAAGCTGGCTAAGTGCCCGGGCCGGTGCGTATAATCCGCGCCTTTCGTTTGCGACGAACCTGGAGTTCCCAATGGTTGTTATTCGTCTGGCCCGCGGTGGCGCCAAGCACCGGCCCTTCTACAACATGGTGGTTGCCGACTCGCGCGNNGCGACGGCCGCTTCATCGAGCGCGTCGGGTTCTATGACCCGAAAGCCCCGGCAGGCCGTGAGGCGCTGCGCGTGGATGTCGATCGCGTGAAGCACTGGAAAGGCGTGGGCGCGCAGCTCTCCCCGACCGTGAACCGCCTGGTCAAGCAGTTCGCGCGCGGCGCGACGACCAACGCGCCGGCCAAAGCAGCCTGACCTCGAAACCCGTCATCATGGGCCGGATCTTCGGCTCGTGGGGTGTGAAAGGCGGCGTTCGCGTCGACCCTTTCACCGAGGATCCTGAAACGCTGGCTACCTACGAGACCTGGCTGGTCGGTCGCGAAGGGGCGTGGAAGGAATACAAGGTGCTCGAAGCACGGTTGCACATCACGCAGGTGGTGGCCCAGCTGGAAGGGCTCACCGACCGTGATGCAGCGTTGAAACTGAAAGGCAGCGAAGTCGCAGTTCCCCGCGAGACGCTGCCCAAGCCGGACGACGGAAGCTACTACTGGTCGGACTTGATCGGCCTGGCAGTGGTGAATACCGGGGGTGAATCCCTCGGCGCAGTGAAAGAGATTTTCAGCAATGGCGCGCAGGACGTGATCGACGTTGTTGCGGGAGAAGCAGGGGAGGTCAAGCGATTGATTCCCTGGACCGTGGTGCAGAGTGTGGACCTGAAGGCGAGGCACATCCTGGTCGAGTGGCAGTTGGATTGGTGATGCGGGATTGGTGAAGGCATGATCAGGTTCGATGCGATCACGCTGTTTCCGGAGATGTTCGCCGCGGTGACGCAGAGCGGCATCACGAGCCGGGCGCTGGAGAAGGGGCTGTGGCAGTTCAATGCGTGGAACCCCAGGGATTTCACGACGGATAACTACCGGACGATCGATGATCGGCCGTATGGCGGTGGCCCGGGCATGGTGATGCTGGCCGAGCCGCTGGAGAAGGCGATAGCTGCAGTGAAGGCTGCGGGAGGCGGCAGGGTGATCTACCTGTCGCCGCAGGGCGCAAGGCTCGATCACAAAAAGGTGATGAGCCTTGCGGCAGAGCCGGCGCTGACGCTGCTTTGCGGCAGGTACGAAGGCATCGACGAGCGGTTGATCGAGAAATGCGTCGATGAGGAAGTGTCGGTCGGAGATTACGTGCTGTCCGGCGGCGAACTGGCCGCGATGGTGCTGGTCGACGCGGTGGTGAGGCAGTTGCCCGGGGCGCTGGGTGACGGGCAGTCGGCGGTGGAAGAGTCTTTCGCTGCAGGATTGCTGGATTGCCCGCAGTACACGCGGCCCGAGGTCTGGTCGGGCGAGAAGGTACCGGACGTGCTGATGTCGGGGCACCACGAATGGATCCGACGCTGGCGGCTGAAGCAGTCGTTGGCGCGGAGCTGGAAGAGAAGGCCCGATCTGGTCGCAGGACGCGACCTGACGGGGGAAGAAAAGACCTTGCTGGAAGAGTTCCGGCGGGAAGCAGGCAACGGAGAGAAATGATGAATCTGATCCAGAAACTCGAGCAGGAAGAAATCGCCCGGATCGGCAAGACCATCCCCGATTTCGTCCCCGGCGACACGGTCATCGTGAGCGTCAAGGTCGTCGAAGGCGAGCGTAAGCGCGTGCAGGCGTTCGAAGGCGTGGTGGTCGCGAAGAAGAACCGCGGTATCAACTCCTCGTTCATCGTGCGCAAGATATCGTCGGGCGAAGGCGTGGAGCGCACGTTCCAGACCCACTCGCCGATCATTGCCTCGATCGAGATCAAGCGCCGCGGCGACGTCAGCCGCGCGAAGCTCTACTACCTGCGCCAGCGTTCCGGCAAGTCGGCGCGTATCAAGGAAAAGCTCGGCGGTCGCGCACAGGCCGAGGCGGCGGGCGAGATCCTTGCGCCGGCCGCGCCGGTCGCAGCACCGGCAGCTGCGGAGCCGAAAGCCGACTGATATCCGGTCACAGCAGTGCGAACGGGGCGCCCTGGCGCCCCGTTTTGTTTTGTCGCGAAGGTATAATCAGGCGCTCTTCCTGCGGGGTCCCCATGCGGCGTGAAGCCACAGCCATCAGTCCAGTCACCGAGATCGTCGCCGAAATGAAAGCCGGCCGCATGGTCGTGCTTGTCGACGAGGAGGACCGCGAGAACGAGGGCGACTTGCTATGCGCCGCCGAATTTATTACACCTGAAAAAATAAATTTTATGGCGAGGCACGGGCGTGGGTTAATCTGTCTTACATTAACCGAGGCTCACTGCAAACAACTTAATCTGCCCCTAATGGTGCGCGATAACGGCTCCCACCTCAGCACTAACTTCACACTTTCTATTGAGGCAGCAAGCGGTGTGACAACAGGGATTTCTGCTACCGACCGCGCGCGCACCATACAGGTCTCCGTTAACAAAAATGCAAAGCCTTCTGACATTGTGCAGCCCGGCCACATTTTTCCTTTAATGGCGCAGAAAGGTGGGGTGCTTGTACGCGCAGGTCACACTGAGGCGGGCTGTGACCTGGCGTATCTGGCGGGACTAACCCCCGCCTCAGTTATTTGCGAAATACTAAAAGATGATGGCGAAATGGCACGTCTTCCAGATTTGATAGCGTTTGCACGCCTCCACAATCTCAAAATTGGCACCATTGCCGACTTAATAGAGTACCGCAGTCAGCACGAAAAGCTAATTGAGCGCGTAACGAAGCGCGTGATACAGACCGCTTATGGCGCACTCGATCTGATCAGCTACATTGACAAAACTACACAACGTGCCCACCTAGCCCTAGTTAAGGGCAACATTCAGCCTCAAGTTGAAACGTTAGTGCGCGTGCATGAGCCACTATCAGCGTTAGATTTTCTAGAACAAGAAAATTTTCAAAGCTCGATCAATGTGCACGAGGCGCTTCTGCAGATTGCTCGCTCATCCGCTGGAGTATTGGTATTGCTGCATCGCAATGAAACATCCGACGACCTTTTGGCACGCGCAGCGGCAACACCACGAGCCGATTATGTTCCACAGTGGGATTTGCGTAGTTACGGTATCGGCGCACAGATTTTGCGCGACCTCAACGTTGGAAAAATGCGCTTACTTGCCACGCCACGTAAGCTGCCCAGCATGATTGGGTTTGGATTGGAAGTTGTTGGTTATTCGCAACACAAATCAATCAATAAAGCGGCCAATGGATAGCATGGGTAAGAATTTTGATGGCGCTGAGATGCGCATTGGTATTGTACAAAGTCGCTTCAATCCCGTTATTTGCAAAGGGCTTCTAGCCGCCTGCCTTGCAGAGCTTGCTCGACGGGGTGTACGCGATGCAGATATCACAGTGATCGACGTACCCGGTGCACTAGAAATTCCACTAGCGCTACAAAGACTGGCAAAAAAGGGCGTGTTCGATGCCCTTATTGCGCTGGGCGCAGTAATTCGCGGAGAAACATACCACTTTGAAGTGGTGGCAAATGAATCTGCTCGTGGCGTGAATGAAGTACAGCTGCACGCCTCATTGCCTATTGCCAATGCCATTCTTACAGTTGATAGCGATGCTCAGGCTGAGGAGCGCATGAACACGAAAGGCGCAGAGGCTGCATTGGTGGCAATTGAAATGGCAAACCTACTCAAGAAGCTCACATGAACGCATCAATCATCGCAACCAAAGTGCCCGCCAAAAGTTCACGCCGTCGATCGCGCGAGCTAGCCCTGCAGGCCATCTATCAGTGGCGACTAACAAATGATGACCCGCACACAATAGAACAGCAGATTCGTGTTGCCCATGAAAAAAATCGCTACGATGCTGAGTTTTTTAGCAGCCTACTGAATGGAGTGCTAACCAGACACGAAGCTCTTGAAGCGAGTGTGTCCAAACACATCGATCGCACCCTAGACGAGCTAAGTCCAATCGAATTTTCCGTGCTTATGATTGGCGCGTATGAATTACTACATCACCCAGATATCCCCTTTCGTGTAATCATCAACGAAGCTGTAGAGTTAACGAAGACATTTGGTGGGACAGATGGGCATAAATTCGTCAATGGTGTACTGGACAAATTAGCCGCGCAGGTTCGCATTGCCGAGGTCAATCTGAAGATAGCGCAAGAATTTCCGTCCAGCGACAACACCATACTTATTTGACTGATTATGATTTTTTAAACTATAGTTCACCTCATGCAAGCAGAACTAGATGCCTTAGAAAATAAACTTACTCAGCTGATCGAATTGAGCAAGCATCTGCGTGAAGAAAACAACCATCTACGTCAAGAGCTAGCGCAGGCAAGAAGTCAGTGTCGTCAATGTGACGACAAGATTGATCGCGTCAAGTTGCGACTTGAAAAGTTGTTAGCACAATCATCCGAAGAGCAAATATGAGCGACGAAAAAGAAGGCTTGCTTGATGTCACAATTCTTGACAAAAAATTTCGCGTCGCCTGTCCAGAGAATATGCGTCCAGAGTTATTGAACGCCGTGGCCTATCTGGACGGCAAAATGCGTGAAATTAGTGATCTTGGCAAGGTTGTTACGGTCGAGCGTATTGCAATTATGTCCGCCCTTAATATCGCCCATGAGCTATTAACTACACGCCTTGGCACCGGCTTTGACATTAACGAATTTAAACGTAGAATAGGGTCAATGGAGGCAGCCATCTGCTCATCTCTAGCAGAACAAGATGAGCTGTTCTAGTCTTTCCCTGCGGTGCTCGTCAGGCTCATAATTCTTTGAACCAATAGGCTCTGCTTAAGTCGTAACCATAAATGTTGCTGTTGTGCGCATCCCTTGCGGATGCACCTGATGCAACCTGGAACCGACTACCTTGAACACAGGTTCAAGATATTGAGCCAACGGCACAGGCGGGGACCTATTAAATTCATGATCAACCCCACTATGCCTACCGCAGTAATATTAAGCATACAGTCGCCACTCAGCGACCTTCATAAAAAATTAATCTCAATCAGAGGCGGGTCAACGTGCGTTACTGGTTAATGAAATCAGAGCCATCTGATGTCAGTATCGACGACCTAGAGAGCTTCCCGAACAAAACAGTTGCCTGGTACGGCGTGCGCAATTATCAGGCACGCAACTTCATGCGTGACCAAATGCGTGAAGGCGATGGGGTTCTTTTTTACCATTCCAATTGCAAAATTCCTGGCATAGCAGGCATTGCGCGCGTTTCCAGCACAGCCCACCCTGACACAACTCAGTTCGATCACACTAGCAAATACTTCGATCCAAGGGCTACGGAAGAATTCCCACGATGGTTCAATGTTGACGTGCAATGGAAGACAAAAATTAAACTCATTTCATTGCAGGAGTTGCGTATTCACGCAGAACTAAGAGGCATGTTAGCCCTGCAACGAGGCAATAGGCTATCTATTACACCGCTCAGCCCAACCGAATGGAATTTTATTCTAACACATTTGGTACACCAATAAGATGGAGTGGGGGTTTGCTTATCTCGCCCTGGGTGCGCTAGTTGGATTACTTGGTGGCATGTTCGGCATTGGCGGTGGCACTATTCTAGTCCCCGTCCTGCTGTATTTCTTTCAAATACAAAACTTTCCTGCCGCTCATGCCATGCATATGGCACTTGGCAGCGCAATGGCAGCAATTTTATTCACATCACTCTCCAGCATGTACAAGCATCATCAACACGGCATGGTAAGCTGGCCTGCCGTATATACATTAGCTCCCGGGGCTGCCATTGGAACGGCGCTGGGGGCGGTATTTGCAACACATACTTCATCGCGCGTGCTTGGCATCTTTTTTTCTTTTTTTGTATGTTTTACAGCAATACAAATCTTGCTTAATGTTCGTCCACGAGCCTTGCGTAAATTGCCTGGCATTGCGGGCATGGCAACAACCGGAGCGTTGGCTGGCTGGGTTAGCGGCCTCGTATCCATCGGTGGCGGAACATTGATAGTTCCATTTTTAATCTGGTGCAACATACCAGTAAATAGGGCGATTGGAACCTCCGCCGCAATTGGCTTCCCAATTGCAGTTGGCGGCACGATAGGCTATATCGCCACTGGCCTTAGCATCTCCACGTTACCATCTCCAAATTTAGGTTTTGTATATTTACCTTCATTGTTTTGGATTGCATTGGCCAGCGTCATAACCGCGCCATTTGGTGCAAAGATTGCGCACCGCATGAACGTTGGATTGCTGCGCAAACTTCTAGCAATATTAATGTTAGCAACAGCAACATATCTATTGATTGGATTTATTTAAAATAAAATTTACACAGCACGCTGTGGTAAATTACAGATAACTACAGCTGACCTTTGCTTTTGCATACAAAAATTTATAGACTATTCCGGTTGATCTAGCGTAATGACTAAGCTGGCACTCAATTTAGCATCTCATATAATGTCACCCAAGCAACTGTTATGCTTATATGCAGGTCGTTGGCATGGAAAATGATCGCACAACAAGCTGCATTGGACATACTTAATTACGGACCATAAGGCAATGAACTTAAAATTTACAAAAATGCATGGGGCCGGCAATGATTTTGTAATTATTAACGGCATAAGCCAGCTTGTTCAACTTGGACCAGAGCAACTTCGCCTACTAGCAGACCGTCACTTCGGTGTGGGCTGCGATCAAGTCTTGCTAGTGGAGGCCGCACAGCATCCTGATGCCGATTTTCGTTATCGTATTTTTAATTCAAACGGTGAGGAGGTCGAGCAATGCGGCAATGGGGCGCGTTGCTTCGTTCGCTTTGTACACGACCAGGGTCTGACACACAAACGTGAAATTCTGGTTGAAACCAAGGGTGGTCTAATCAGGCCACGCCTTGATGACAATGGTCAGGTTACAGTAAACATGGGTGTACCAATTTTTGAAGCTGCGCGTATTCCATTTATTGGAGGCAATGATAACGTTATTCAAAAACTAGAAATTAATGGCGAAATTATTCAGGTCACAGTGTTATCAATGGGAAACCCGCACGCAATCCAGATTACGACTGACGTGGAGCGCGCTCCGGTGGTGGCACAAGGGGCGCTTATTGAGTGTGACCCACACTTCCCGCAACGGGTAAACGCTGGCTTTATGCAGATAATAGATCGCGATCATATTAAGCTACGCGTATACGAACGCGGTAGCGGAGAAACCCTATCCTGTGGCAGTGGTGCATGCGCTGCCGTGGTGACTGGCATAAGGCTCGAATTATTAAACACACGGGTAAACGTTGCCACGCGTGGCGGAACACTTAACATCTCCTGGGCCGAGCAAGGTGCGCCGGTCTTTATGACTGGGCCGGCGGTTACCGTGTTCGAGGGTGAAATTAATTTATAAGAGGAATAAATGGAATCTAAAGACATCGCACTTTATCTACAAAATAATCCTAATTTCTTTGAAGATTATGCAGACATGCTAGCAGATATTAGCATTCCACACCCATACAGTGGTCGCACAATCTCTCTGGGTGAGCGCCAATTACTGGTCTTGCGTGAACAAAATAAAAATCTAGAACGACGATTAAGCGAACTAATGCAAATTGCCGAAGGCAATAATGTTCTACAAAAAAAAGTACACCAGTTCACTCTCGCACTATTTGGCACGCGTGACTTAGCGAGTCTACAAGCCATTATTACGCAAAATTTGCATGATATATTTCTTGTAGCGCACACGGTGCTACACCTTTGGAAAGACTTTCCACCCAGTTCGGAGGTGTTGGCCTTTGTTGACAACCAAATGCATCCCGTATGTAGTCATCACGCCCTACATGACACCCTACCTTGGTTTCACGTAAGCCCAGAAATCAGCCTTCGTTCGTTTGCTTATCTACCACTACACACAAACGGGCAGTCCATCGGCTTGCTCATCCTTGCCAGCGAGGACGCGCAGCGTTTCTATCCTGATATGGGTACACTGCACCTACAGGTCATCGCAGAAGTGGCAAGTTGCGCGTTAGACTCATCACTATAAGGTCATGCCACCTAATCTCACACAAATTCCCCCAGCCAACCGGGTCATATTGGATGGATTTATTAATTATCTGAATAATGAGCGTCGCTACTCCCCCCTTACAGCAGAAAGTTACTTTCGAGATATTCTAAAATTATTCAAGCTTGCTGACACCACGCCCATAAGCGAACTGTGCGATCATCAAATTCGTCGATTTATAGCACAGCTACATAGTGGCGGTTTGGGCCCAGCAAGCTTGGCACGCACGCTCTCAGCATGGCGCAGCTTTTATTATTATCTAATTCGTGACTACAAATTTAAACATAATCCATGTATCGGATTGCGCGCCCCAAAATTAACACACAACTTACCCCATGGATTATCCCCAGATGAGGCGGTGCGCATGGTAGACCTACCCACAAACGGGGATACTTTGACGGTGCGCGACAAGGCAATGCTTGAATTATTCTATTCGTCTGGATTGCGTCTGGCTGAGCTAGTCAATCTTGATCTTACCGAAATTGATTTTTCTGATGCATCTGTACGGGTTACCGGAAAGGGCTCCAAGACACGCATCGTACCACTTGGTAAGCACGCAATCTCGGCACTGCAAGCGTGGCTTGTGGTACGTCAAAAACTAGCAAGTCACGAAGATGGGGCGCTGTTCGTTGGTCGAAATGGGGGGCGCATTAGCTCACGAGCAGTGCAGCTACGAATTGCCGGCTGGGGTATAAAACAGGGTATCACTAGCGGCGTTTATCCGCATTTGCTGCGCCACTCATTTGCCTCACATGTGCTTCAATCTAGCGGCGACTTACGGGCGATTCAAGAAATGCTTGGGCACGTCAGCATTTCTACCACACAAGTTTATACACATCTAGATTTTCAACACCTAAGCAAAATTTATGACGCGGCTCATCCGCGTGCCAAAAAAAAATCGTAGCCAAGCTACCATCAAAAAAATTGGTGACCAGCCTAATAACCCCTAGGTACGATAGCCCGCATTGATTTTTATGTAATCATAAGAAAAATCGCAAGTCCACACGACAGCAGTTGTTACGCCACGATTTAGGGCCACTCGAATAACAATCTCAGATTGATTCATAACGCGCTGAGCATCTTTCTCCTGATAGCCAAGAGCGCGTGCACCTTTTTCAGCAACCAGAACGTCGTCCAGATAAAGCTCGAGATGATGCACATCAAGATCTTCCACACCGGCATAGCCCACAGCAGCAAGAATTCGTCCCAGATTTGGATCAGATGCAAAAAAGGCAGTCTTAACTAAGGGGGATTTCGCTATAGCGTAAGCAATTTTTTTGCATTCCGCTATGCTGTTGCCCCCATCAACCTTAACAGTAATAAATTTAGTTGCACCCTCTCCGTCGCGCACAATGGACTGCGCTAAAAATATGGCAACCTCTGTGATTGCGGCTTGTAGTTGCCCAAACTCCACACTCTTAATATCAGAAATGGCTTTTGCACCACTCATACCGGTTGCAATTAGCACCAATGCATCATTAGTGGAGGTGTCGCCATCTACTGTGATGCAATTAAAGGATGCGTCGCTAACATGGGCGGCCATCTGTTGCAGCAATGGCTGCGCCACTGCAGCATCGGTGGCAATATAACCGAGCATGGTTGCCATATTTGGATGAATCATGCCAGAGCCCTTGGCGATCCCGGTAATTGTGACCGTTATGCCATTAAGTGTAATTTGCTTAGATACTGCCTTGGCAACAATGTCGGTAGTCATGATGGCTTGCGCAGCATCAAGCCAGTTATCCTCGCGTAGTCCAGCTGCGCATGCTGGCAACCCTGAAATTAAACGTGACAATGGCAACGCCTCCATAATCACGCCGGTAGAAAATGGCAGCACTTGCTCTGCCTTGCAGCTTAATATGTTTGCCACTTCAGCGCAGGTAGCTCGAGCCGCGGCCAATCCCGGCTCGCCGGTACCAGCATTGGCATTTCCTGTATTAACCACCAGCGCACGCACGCCATCTCCTGCTGCAAGATGTTCGCGTGCCACAATAACTGGAGCTGCACAAAAACGGCTTTGCGTAAAAACACCAGCTACTGTAGTTTGGGGGGGCAAGTGCACGAGCAGCAAATCCTTGCGCCCGGGCTTTTTGATGCCTGCTTCTGTGGTGCCGATAAGCACACCCTTGACAGGCAGCAGGGCGCTTGCGACAGGGGCATGTAGATTAACTGGCATAGCTATCCCTTGTATCTCATGAATACTAAAAGCAGGCAAAACAACTGGTCAGTACAAGTGCGACAACGCCTCATCTAGTAGCACCCAAAATCAGTCATCAATAACGGCCGCCTTGCTGATATATATAGTTACTCATTTCTACCGATTGCATGTTCATGCGCCTCACAATGCCATGAACATGACGAACAATTCCACGCATTACGTAGTACACAATAGCAGGGTTGGTACTAAGGAAAGACTCTAAGCGAGAGCGATCTAGCAATAAGACCTTGCTGTTTGTTTTGGCTATCACGGTAGCGCTAATCTGCGCAGCGCTACCACCGACAAAAGTAATAATACCCGCCAAGTCACCAGGCTGAAGAAGGTGCAGGGTAGCCTTTTCTCCATCCAGAGTGGCGGTTGCCTCAACTTCACCCACAGCAAGGATCATCAACGTGTTCCTCAGTGTGCTATTTCCAGGCTTAAGAAGGTACTCCCCTGCTTTGTATTCATGCACAGTAACAATACTTGCCAGGGCCTCAATCTCAGCATCTCGCAGCTCCTCAGTCAGCGTAGAGTTGCACAGGGTCTGCAAAATTAAATCGTCCGTCGTCATCCTGACCTCCCATCAATAAAAACTACATCAGTTTAGTTTGCCGTGACATTGTTTATACTTTTTTCCAGAGCCGCACGGACACGGATCGTTTCGTCCTGGCTTTTCAGCAGTTCGGACAAATGGTTTGCGCACCCCATCATCACCCGCCTCAGTCAAAGCTTCATCATAGTCCGCATGATGGTACTGCACATTCTCTGGGGCATGTGATTCCTCTGACACTTCTAGGTCTTCTTCGCTACGTATATGTACATTCATTAATGTCCGCGTGACATCACGCTTGATTGATTCCAGCATACTAGAAAATAACTCAAACGCTTCTCGCTTATATTCTTGTTTTGGATTCTTTTGTGCGTAGCCCCGCAGATGGATGCCCTGGCGCAAGTGATCTAACGCCGCCAAATGCTCACGCCAATACATATCAACGCTTTGCAACATAACAATGCGTTCGTATTCTCGCATCATTCTCGCATCAACCTGCCTTACCTTAATTTGATACTGCTGATGCACGGCCTGCATCACACGATCACGCAAGCCGGCCTCGTCAAGCTGCCTATCTTGCTCTAGCCATTGCATAAGTGGTAACGTCAATTGAAACTCGGCGGTCAATTTTGTCTGCAGCCCCGGAACATCCCATCGCTCTTCCATGCTCTGCGGCACAATGTGCTCACTAATAACATCGTGCACAACCCCCTCACGCATGGCGTCAATTGTTTCAGAAATATCCACGCTCTCTAGCAGTTCGTTGCGTTGCTCGTAAACAACTTTACGCTGCTCATTGGCCACGTCGTCATACTCAAGAATCTGCTTACGCATATCAAAATTCCGCGCCTCAACCTTGCGTTGTGCGTTCTCAATGGCACGCGTAACCCAAGAATGCTCGATCGCCTCGCCCTCTGGCAGCTTAAAGCGATTCATGATGGCTGCCACGCGGTCAGAGGCAAAAATTCTTAGCAATGGATCTTCTAACGATAGATAAAATCGACTAGAGCCAGGGTCGCCCTGGCGGCCCGCGCGACCGCGTAGCTGGTTGTCCACTCGACGTGACTCGTGACGCTCTGTGCCAATAATATGCAAACCGCCGCTTTCCACGACTTGGTCATGTATCGGTTGCCACTCAGCGCGCAGCTGAGCGATAAGTTGATTGCGCGTGACATCACTTAAGCCCTCGTCCATACGCAACAATTCAATTGGTTTTTCCACGTTTCCACCCAGCACAATATCTGTACCTCGTCCAGCCATATTGGTGGCAATTGTAATCATCTTTGGACTACCCGCTTGCGCTATAATTTCAGCTTCGCGGGCATGTTGTTTGGCATTTAAAATCTGGTGAGGCAACCCCTCTTTGCTCAGCAATTGAGCCAATAACTCAGATGTTTCAATTGAGGTGGTCCCAACCAACACCGGCTGACCGCGCTTATAACAATCCTGAATATCCAGAATTGCTGCTCGATATTTTTCATCTGTTGACAAGTAAACCTTGTCCATCAAGTCACTACGCACGGTGGGGAGATGGGGGGGGATAATAACTGTTTCTAAGTTATAGATTTGCTGGAACTCGAACGCCTCCGTGTCTGCCGTTCCAGTCATTCCGCTTAACTTATTGTATAGACGAAAATAGTTTTGAAAGGTAATAGAAGCTAGCGTCTGGTTTTCTTTTTGAATGACCACCGCTTCTTTTGCCTCAACGGCTTGATGCAAGCCCTCTGACCAACGTCTTCCTGTCATCATGCGGCCGGTGAACTCATCAACAATAACCACCTCACCATTTTGTACCACATAATGCTGATCACGCAGGTATAGTGCATGTGCACGCAGGGCGGCATACAGATGATGAACAAGCATGATATTGGCTGGATCATACAAGCTGCCATTACTCGGCAATAGCCCAGCTTCACCCAGCAATTCTTCGGCATGCTCATGCCCACTTTCCGTCAACAAAACTTGGCGGCTTTTTTCATCGACACTGTAATCGCCAACTCCCCCATCCTCTTGCTGACGAACAAGCCTTGGCACCAACTTGTCCATGCGCACATAGATATCTACATTGTCTTCCGCTTGCCCAGAAATGATTAATGGGGTGCGCGCCTCATCAATTAAAATAGAATCAACTTCATCCACTATGGCATAGTGCAACTTACGCTGGGACCGATCATTGGCATGCGTAGCCATATTGTCCCGCAAATAATCAAAACCAAACTCGTTAT
>DKNB01000078.1 GCA_002470125.1 Gallionellales bacterium UBA7399
TTTCGCTTGGTAGCCAAGAAGAAAGCGTCTACCGTGCGCTGTGCCTGGGAGTGCAAGACTATATTAGAAAGAACGGTTTTCCGGGTGTCCTACTGGGCCTATCTGGCGGTATTGATTCAGCACTAACTCTGGCGATAGCCGTAGATGCCCTGGGTGCAAGCAAGGTGCACGCGGTAATGATGCCATCGCCCTATACCGCGCAAATTAGTTTAACCGATGCACGAGAGATGGCTGCCACTCTTGGGGTGCGCTACGACGAATTGAATATCGAACCGATCTTTAATGCCTACCTCGCCACGCTCAATAATACATTCAATGGTCTGACGCCAGACGTCACCGAAGAAAATTTACAGGCGAGGGTGCGCGGTAATCTACTAATGGCCCTCTCTAACAAATTTGGATCTTTGGTTCTGGCGACAGGCAACAAGTCCGAGATGGGTGTCGGATATTGCACCTTATATGGCGATATGGCAGGTGGATTTGCAGTGCTCAAGGATGTCAGCAAGACCTGGGTATATCGTCTGGCCAATTATCGCAACAACTTGAGTCAGATAATTCCTAATCGCACTATAACGCGACCGCCCAGCGCAGAACTCAAGCCAGGTCAGCTCGATCAAGACAACTTGCCTCACTATGATGTGCTCGATGCCATAATGGCTTACTACGTAGAGCAAAACCTAACGATCGCTGAGATTGTGACGCACGGTTACACCGAAACGGACGTATGTCGAGTAGTTGGCATGATTCACGCGAGCGAATACAAACGTCGTCAAGCTCCCGTTGGCGTGCGCATTACCGACCGTGGCTTTGGCAGAGATTGGCGTTACCCAATCACTGCGTGTTATCAGTAACGCTCGGCTCTGCATGCTGACCATTTAACTTACCCTCACTCCTTAATGCTCAATTGTTTGCACAATGCTTTGCGTGGCACCGTCTTCTGCAGATGCTGTATTTCTATCTCTAAGATTATGTATATTGAGTTCCTGCATGCTTTCGAATAAACTGAAAATGCAGTACAGTAATCATCCTAACCAACTAAACGAACAATAAAACCTTAATGAGTGCAAAAGGGCAACAACTACAAGACCCATTCCTGAATGCAATACGTAAGGAGCATGTACAGGTCGCTATTTACCTAGTCAATGGCATAAAATTACAAGGTCATGTTGAGTCATTTGATCAATACGTAATATTACTCAAGAACACTATCACCCAAATGGTGTACAAGCACGCTATCTCCACCATTGTTCCCGTACGCGCCATAACCATCCCAACAGACGCTGAGTAATGCACAAAAGTACTGCAGTAGTTAACACGGCAGTACTGGTAAGCTTAGATTTTGGTGCGCCAGATTACGAGGAAAGTCTAGAGGAATTCCGCCTGCTAGCAAAAAGTGCGGGCGTAAACTCCGTTGCATTAATAGCTGGTCGACGACAGCGTCCTGATGCATCATTATTTGCCGGTAGCGGTAAAGTGGACGAGATATCAGCCACCGTTGAGCAGCATGAGGTGCCGTTGGTTATCTTCAATCATGACTTATCCCCCGCGCAAATGCGCAATCTCACTGCCAAAATAAAAGTACGCGTGATCGACCGCACCATGCTGATCTTGGATATTTTTGCCCTGCGCGCACAAAGCCATGAAGGCAAAGTGCAGGTAGAGCTTGCTCAGCTCAAGTACCTCTCCACACGCCTAGTTGGAATGAATACCGACATGGGTCAACAAAAGTACGCGGTAGGTGCCAGAGGGCCAGGCGAGACACAGCTAGAGCTGGACAGGCGAAAGCTGGACAACCGTGTGGTTTTACTCAAGGAACGCCTTAATAAGCTACACCGCCATCGCCAGGTATTGCGACGCTCACGCACCCGCTCAAATGTATTGTCAGTGTCCATTGTGGGTTACACCAACGCTGGGAAGTCTACTTTATTTAATAAGTTAACTCACGCAAATGCGTATGTTGCAGATCAACTATTTGCCACACTCGATACAACCGCTCGCCGTGTATATATTGAAGGATCTGGTCAGGTTGTGCTATCAGACACAGTGGGCTTTATTCGACACCTTCCTCATGGCTTGATTGCGGCCTTTCGCAGCACACTAGAAGAAACCGCACAAGCAGACCTACTGCTTCATGTTGTAGATGCCAACAGCTCAGAACGTTTTGACCAAATTGCTGAGGTCAACAAGGTGCTTGTAGAAATTGGCGCGCAGCATATCCCGCAAATATTAATCTTCAATAAAATTGATTTACAGGGCTTGCCTGCGGGCAAACAACGTGATGAATATGCTAGAATCACGCATATTCATCTAAGCGCCAAAACTGGCGCCGGGATAGATGATCTGCGCACAGCCCTTGCAGAGGCTCGCAATTTAAGAGAACAATCAGACTCCGACTCGGCACTTTTTGATTAAACAGGATTTACTATGGGATTAAATGACCCCCAATGGGGTAAAAAGAATAGTGGCACCCCCCCAGACATAGGGGCGGCGCTAGGTGATATTCACAAAAAAATATCCGCACTATTTGGCAACTCTGGCGACGGCAGCGGCGATGACAAAAACAAGTTTAATGTCAGCATCGGTTTGGCTGTTGTTATTGTTATGCTGATCTGGGCTGCCAGTGGGTTCTACATTGTGGACGCCAGTCAGCGAGGTGTGGTGTTGCGTTTCGGTAGTTTTATTGAAACCACCCAACCTGGTCCGCGCTGGCACATGCCATTTCCGATTGAGTCCGTAGAGGTCGTAAATATTAGCCAGGTTAGAACGGTAGAAATTGGCTATCGCGAGAACGTTAAGAACAAGATTCTTAAAGAATCTTTAATGCTGACTGACGATGAAAATATAATAGACATTCAGTTTGCCGTTCAGTATTTCCTGAAGGATCCAGGCGAATACCTATTCAATAATCGTGCTCCAGATGAAAATGTACGTCAGGCTGCAGAAACTGCAATACGTGAGATCGTTGGGAAAAACAAGATGGACTTTGTCCTATACGAAGGCCGTGAGCAGGTCGCCGCGGCAACCACAAAGCTAGCCCAGGATATCTTGGACCGCTATAAGTCCGGAATACTTGTCAGCAAGATCACCATGCAAAATGCTCAACCCCCTGAGCAGGTTCAGGCCGCTTTTGATGACGCCGTCAAGGCCGGGCAAGACAAAGAACGTCAAAAGAATGAGGGGCAGGCTTACGCCAACGACGTGGTGCCTAGAGCCAAGGGTGCGGCAGCACGCCTCATGCAAGAAGCGGAAGGTTATCGTCAACGCGTAATAGCAAGTGCAGAGGGTGATGCTAGCCGATTTAAGCAGGTATTGGTTGAGTACGAAAAGGCGCCATCCGTTACCCGTGAGCGCATGTATATCGACATGATGCAGCAAATACTGGTTAGCACAAGCAAGGTCATGGTAGACCAGAAGAACGGTAGCAGTTTGTTATACCTACCACTAGACAAACTAATTCAGAGCACTGCTCAAGGCGCCGCCCCATTACCTGAAGCACCAACAGCTGGCACTCACCCTGAGCCACAGGCAATCGCTCCACCCACACCTGCACCTGCATCTACAAACG